>NZ_JBHSQK010000055.1:0-7418 GCF_042658055.1 Pseudonocardia lutea | reverse complement strand
ACGACGCCGGCCCCCGCGGGTCCGGGTGCCGGTGCGGGCCGTGCCGCGGCCTCGGCGAGGGGCGCGGCGGTGGCAGCGGCCGCGTCGAAGGCCGGCAGCGGCACGGGCGCGCCCGCGGCGGACAGCGAGACCGTCGCCATCGTGCTGCCGGACAACGCCGCCAGCACCGTTCCCGCGATCGCCGTCCGTCCCACCGCAGCCGTCCTCACGCCCTGCCCCTCTCGTCGTCCGGTACCCGGTCCATCGCCGCCCACGGGCGGAGCGTTAGCCCGGACGGAGCAGCGGAACTCGATCGGGTGGTGGTGCCAGCACCACCCCGGACCCGCGGGCAGCACCGCTCCCGCTCGGCAGGCTCGCCGGATGTATCTCGGGCCCCGGTCGGAGAAGTCTCATGATCTGACGACCGGACGCCCCGGCCGTCGGGAAGGACGTCATGCGCCCCGCCGCCCAGGCCACCGCCGAGGAGCCCAACGCCCGGATCGACCGGCTCGCCCGTGCGGCCGCGACCGGCGACCGCCGGGCCTGCGAGGACCTGATGGCGGCGGTGTACCCGCCCGTGCTGCGGTACTGCCGCGTGCGGCTCGCGCAGGGCGCCGGCGACGCGACCTCGGCCGAGGACATGGCCCAGGACACCATGATCGCGCTGGTGAAGGTGCTGCCGAAGGCGGACCTCAACTCGGGCCCCTTCCTGGCGCTGGCGTTCACGATCGCCCGCAACAAGATCGTCGACACCGTCCGGCGGCGCGGCATCTCGCGCATCGACCTCACCGACCAGGTGCCGGACAGCGTCTCCACCGCCGACACCCCGGACGAGCTGAGCGTGCGCGCCGAGCAGGCGCGCATGGTGCAGCGGCTGCTCGGACGGCTGCCCGAGCGGCACCGCGACGTGCTGCGGCTGCGGCTGATCGAAGGCCTGTCGGCGGCCGAGACCGCCGCCGTGCTGGGCTCGACGCCCGGCTCGGTGCGGGTCACCCAGCACCGTGCCCTGTCCTCGCTGCGGCGCTACCTCGCCGAGCGGCAGGGCGCCCCCGGTCAGCGGCAGGGCCCCGAGCTCGCCGCCGTGTGATCCGTCCCGCCGGGTCCGGTACGAGGGGTCCGGAGCCGGCGGGGCGGGACGACTACCCTGGACGCTCGTGTCCCTCACCCTCGGCATCGTCGGGCTGCCCAACGTCGGCAAGTCGACCCTGTTCAACGCCCTGACGCGCAACGACGTGCTCGCCGCGAACTACCCGTTCGCCACGATCGAGCCCAACGTCGGGGTGGTGCCGCTGCCGGACGCGCGCCTGGACCGGCTGGCCGAGATGTTCGCGTCGGCCAAGGTCGTGCCGGCCACGGTGTCGTTCGTCGACATCGCCGGGATCGTGAAGGGCGCCTCCGAGGGCGCCGGGCTGGGCAACAAGTTCCTGGCCAACATCCGCGAGTCCGACGCGATCTGCCAGGTCGTGCGGGTGTTCTCGGACGACGACGTCGTGCACGTCGACGGCAAGGTCGACCCCGCCGCGGACATCGAGACCATCTCGACCGAGCTGATCCTGGCCGACCTGCAGACGCTGGAGAAGGCGGTCCCGCGGCTGACCAAGGAAGCCCGGATGCAGAAGGACCGCCGTGAGGTCCTCGCCGCGGCCGAGGCCGCCGTCGAGATCCTCAACGGGGGCCGCACGCTGTTCCAGGCCGGGGTCGATCCCGCCCCGCTGCGCGAGCTGACCCTGCTCACCACCAAGCCCTTCCTCTACGTGTTCAACGCCGACGAGGGCGTCCTCACCGACGAGGCCCGCAAGAAGGAGCTCGCCGACCTGGTCGCGCCCGCCGAGGCCGTCTTCCTCGACGCCAAGGTGGAGTCCGAGCTGCTGGAGCTCGACGAGGAGTCGGCGCGCGAGCTGCTCGAGTCGATCGGCCAGCCCGAGCCCGGCCTCTACTCGCTGGCCCGCGCCGGGTTCCGCACCCTCGGCCTGCAGACCTACCTGACCGCCGGGCCCAAGGAGGCCCGCGCCTGGACGATCCACCAGGGCGACACCGCCCCGCAGGCCGCCGGCGTGATCCACTCGGACTTCGAGAAGGGCTTCATCAAGGCCGAGATCGTCTCCTACGACGACCTCGTCGAGGCCGGCTCGATGAACGCCGCCAAGGCCGCGGGCAAGGTCCGCATGGAGGGCAAGGACTACGTCATGCAGGACGGCGACGTGGTCGAGTTCCGCTTCAACGTCTGAACTAGCGCCGTTTCGCCTGGTCAGCCCGCTATGCCGCTTCGTCGTTCGTCAGCTGTTCGTCAGTAGGCGCGAACACCTCGCTGAGCATGGCCGCGGCGGCAGCACGCGTGCGGTCCTCGGCGGTGGGCCAGAGATGCGCGTACGTGTTGAGCGTGACGGTCGCGCTGGAGTGCCCGAGGGAGCGCTGGACCGTCACCACGTCGCAGCGCGCGGCGATCAGGCCGGACGCGTAGAAGTGCCGGAGATCGTGCAGCTTGGTCGTCGGGCAGCCCGCAGCCGTGCGTGCCTTCCGCCACCAGTAGCCCACGGTGTTCTGGTGCGGCGGGTTGCCGTTCTCTCCGTGGAAGAGCCAGCGGTCGGTACCCCGTCCGGGTAGACGGGCGATGTGCCCGCGAACGACGGTCACGAGGCCGTCGGCGAGGTAGATCGTCCGTTCGCTGCCGTAGTTGGGAGCGCGGATCTCGACTCCGCCGCCGCGCTCACGCTGGACCTGGCGGTGCACGACGAGCCGGCGGTCGTCGAGGTCGAAATCTCCGACCTTGAGCGCGGCAGCCTCGCCGAGCCGGAGCCCCGCGAAGGCGGCCAGTGCCACGAACGTACGAAAATCCTTGCCGGCCGAGTCGAGCAGCGTGCGGACCTGGGCGGCTGTGGGGAGCTGCATGGCGGCGTCCGCGCGTCGTGCTCGCGGCAGCCGAACGCCCTCGCCGGGATCGGCAGCGATCACCCGGTCCTTGACCGCCCCGCGCAGTGTGGCCCGCACGTTGTTGAAGCGGGTCCGGATCGTGCCGGGAGCCAGGCCCGGGGGCTGTCCAGGGCCGCGGTCCATCGTCTGCATGTGCTTGACCCAGGCCTCGACATGGGAGCGCAGCAAAGACCGCATCGGGACGTCCCAGAAGGTCACCGAGCGCGCGGCGAGACTCATCGCGCGTTCGGTGCCGGGCGCCCAGAGCTGCCGTGCGGCCCAGCGCTCGAAGTACTCGCCGAAGGTGACCCGGCCGGCGTTCGGGTCCACGTAGTTGCCGCTGACGAGCGCGGTGGTCTGTTCGTCGAGCCAGCGTTGCGCGTCGGTCTTCCGCTTGGTCGTGCGGGTGATCTGCTTGCCGCCCGGGACCGGCCGGTACTGCGCCTGCCATCGTCCGTCGGGCAGCTTCCGGATGCTGGCCACTACACGGCCTCATGGACAAGCGAGTCGACCCACGCACGGACGTCCTGGGGGCGGTAGCGAACGTGGCGGCCGACCCTGATGCCACGAGGTCCGTAGTTGCGGCTGCGCCACTGGTAGAGCGTCTGGACCGGCACCCGGAGGAACTCGGCGACGTCCTTGATGCCCCAGAGCTGCTCGTTCATGACGTCCTCCTGGTCGTGCGCAGTTCTCGGATGCGTTCTGCGTGGGCGATGGCGAGTTCGCGGTCGGTGTCGGTGTGGTGGCCGATGCCGACGAGGTGCCAGTCGTTGACGACGAGGACCGGGTCGTCGGCGGGGTGGCCGAGCTGGTCGAGCTGTTCGGTGAGTCGCCAGGCGCGGCGCTCGTGGCGGATGGTGCGGAAGGTGGTGGAGTAGGCGCGGCTCTTGGTGAGGAAGTGGCCGCGGAAGCCGAGCATGTGGGCCCACTTGCGCAGGTTGAGCTCCGCGTACTGCGGGAGCCCGCCGAGGTGCCAGGCGGTCTCGATCAGCCGCCGGTGGTGTGTGGCGAGGGCCATGCGCTCGAGATGGGCCAGCGAGCGGATGGGCCGGTCGGGATGGCCGTCGGTCTTTCCGGTGCCCTTGGTGGCGTACTTGGCGATGTAGCCGGCGAGGCGGGTGTCGGTGATCTCGCCGTCGTCGTCGGTGACGGCCTCGTGCGCGGTGGGGGTGATCTCACGCAGGTCGAGCTGGGCGCCCCACCTCAGGCGCAGCGTTGTCCCATCGGGCCGTTCGACGTCGAGGGCGGTCGCCGCGGTGGCTTCCCGGATTGCGTCGCGGAGGCTCTCGCCGTCGATGCCGGCCGGTGGCGGGTCGGTCGGTCCTTCGGGGCCGTCGAGGCGGATGGCGGCGTGGAAGTGGACGAGGCCGCGGCGTTGGTACTCGGCGACCTTGGCGTAGGACAGCCGGGCGAGCTGTCCGAAGCGGCGGCCGGAGACGCCGAGGCGGGCGGCGAGGGCGCGCCGGAGGGCGATGGTGAAGCGGTGCCAGAGCTTCCCGGCGTGGGCCTGCCAGAGCACCGCGGCCTGGTAGTCGTAGGTGTCGTGGTCGACGGCCCCGCCGATGTTCGGGTCGCCTGCCTGGTGGTGGGTCCCGCAGGAGCACGGGATCACGCGGCCGCGGGCGGTGAGCCGTCGGGTGTGGACCGGCCCGAACGAGGGCGCGGTCAGGGTGAGGAACACCCGCGGTCGGTCGGTGACCGAGGCCGGGATGCCGCGCTCGGCTCCGGCGAGTCCGGCGCGGATGAGGTGGAAGGCGTCGGCGGCGTAGCGGTCCGAGCAGGACGGGCAGACCGTGTCGCGGCGGTTCCCGCACGGCGCCCACACCTCGCCGGTGCGCTGGGCCAGGACGCGGCCGCCGGTGGTGGTGATCGTGGACGAGCCGCGCAGGCGGACCGGGTGGGCGCAGCCGCCGGTGGCTTCCATGCGGGCGCGCCAGGCCGGGTAGTCGAAGGCGCGCAGACGGTTGCTCAGGTCCAGGTCGGTCATCGGGCGTACACCTCGTGCTCGTGTTCGATCTCGACCGGGTCCGCGACGAAGCCGTGATGACGGGCCAGACGTTCGGCCCCGGCGCGGTAGGAGCGGGCGCGGCCGATGACGCCGCCGGCCTCGGTCTCGACGAGGTAGGCGCCGTCCTCGCGGACGATCGAGCCGGAGAAGCCCGCGGCCCCGCAGGTGACCAGCCCCAGGCCCGGCCGGACGACGTCGACGTGGACGAGCACCCGATCCCCGGCCGCCGGCCCGCTCGCGGCGGTGGCGGTGCCGGTGATGGCGACGTCGACCGCGGTCGCGGCCTCGGGCTCCGGGCGGCCGTCGACGGTCACGGTGACCCGGGAGCCGGGGACGAGGCGGCCGGCGGCGAGGAGCTGGTGCACGGTCGCCGCCACGTCCGGGCGGGCGGGGATGGCGTGCTCGGTGGCCCGGGTGCCGAGGTGGCGGGTGTGCACGGTGTCGCTGATGCCGACGAGGACGAACCCGGGGTCGGCGGCCTCGCGCAGGACGCGGTCGGTCAGGTCGTCGTCGAAGAGCAGCTCCTGTCCGGCGATTTCCCGGCGCGGGCGGGGGAACGGGCTCATCGGGTCCACCACCAGGCGTAGCGGGCTTCGCTGCCCCATTCAGCGACCAGGGCGCGGGTGGTCTGCCACTCGACCAGGACGGCGCCGATGACCGCGGCCCAGAACCAGCCGGAGCCGGTGCCGAGTACGAGCCAGAGCACCCCGAGGACGGCGGCGAGCGCGACGGTGATCTTGAGCCAGGTCGCGGCGGCCCATCCGGTGACGGCCCACATCACGCCGCGTCCTTGCTGTCGATGGCGCGCAGCTCCGGAGGCGTGGGCGGGGCGCAGCGGGCGACGAGCTCGTCGATCTCGTCGTCGGTGACCAGGCAGGCGCGGAAGCGGATCGGTAGCCGGGAGCGTTGGTCGATCACGTAGCCGATCCCGGCGTGCTCGTTGTCGCCGGGGATCTCGTCGGCCAGCGCCCCGCGTTCGCGGGCTCCGTCGCCGAGGACCATGTCGACGTGCGAGGCGGCGGTGACGCCGAGGCAGATCCGGGTGGTGAACAGCTCCCGGACGTCGACGACGTCCTTGGTCGGTTCCTGCACGTAGCCCATCACCGAGGTCAGGCAGGCCCGGCCCTGGGTGAGGATCTCGGCGAGCAGCCGCAGGGCCTCGCGGACGTCGTTGCGTTCGCCGTAGGCGGTGAGCATCGCCATCTCGTCGATCACGACCAGGTCGAGCGGTGTCTCGGTGCTGACGTCGAGGCGGCGAAGACCGTGGTCGGCCATGTGCTGCTGGCGGGCCTTCATCTCGTCGCGGACGTCGGTGAGCAGCGCGATCGCCTCGGCGGCGGTGGTGGCGTGGCGGTGGAACATCGGCAGTCCGCGGCGGGTCTCGGCCCCGCCCTTGAGGTCGATCACGTGCACGCGGACCAGGCCGTCGCGGATGGTCGGTCCCATGGCGCGCAGCGGGGACCAGATCAGCGAGCCCTTCCCCGAGCCCGATGCGCCGGCCACCACCACGTGTCGCCCCGGGACACCCAAAACGAACGGGTGGCCGTATTCGTCCTCGCCGACCGGGAGCGCCGTCAGATCCACCGTTTCCGCGGAAGCCGGGATGGTCGGCGCCGGGATGGCGAACCGGAACGGCATGTCCCGCTCGACGACGACGGTCAGCACGCCGGGCCGCTGGCGGGTGACGGCCACTCGGTGGGCGCCGAGGGCGTCGGCGAGCGGTTCGGTGCGGCCGGTCCAGAGCGTGAGGTCCTGGCCCCGGGCCAGTCGTACGCGAAGGGTGTCGATCGACGGTGTCGCGGAGCGGACGCGCAGCACGCGGGGGGCGTCGATGTGGCCGGTGTGGTGGTTGGTCTGGGCGAGGCCGCAGTCGGCGAGCAAGCTGGCCCAGCGGTTGCCGCGATAGGTGGTCCAGCGCCGCCAGGTCGCACGCAGGGCGGGCGCGGCCCACCGGTCGAAGGAGGGTGGGTGCAGCCGGCCCCAGACCACGACGGCGAGCACGAGCGAGCCGACAGCGATGGCGGTCGGGAGCGCGCCAAAGAGGATCGCGCCGACGATCATCGCGGCTGGGACGAGGGCGAACAGCGGGTGGCGGACGAGCCAGGTGAGGTTCCCCCGGTAGCTCGGANGGTGGCCTCGTACTCGTCGGGCGAGAGCCACCCGAGGCGGGCCTGGATGCGTTCGGTGTTGTACCAGCCGTCGATGTAGGCGAACAGCTCGTTCTCGGCCTCCTCACGCGTCCGCCACGATCTGCGGTAGACGAGCTCGGTCTTGAGTGTGGAGAAGAAGTTCTCCATCAGCGCGTTATCGTAGGAATCGCCGACCGAGCCCATCGAGGCGAGAATGCCGTGGTCGGCGAGGCGCTGCCCGAAACGCAGAGACGTATAGTTCGAGCCGCGATCCGAATGGTGGACGACCTGGCCACTGTGGATGTTGCGGGTCCAGACCGCGTACTCGAGCGCGCCCAGGATGAGGTCGGTGTCGCAGCGGTCCGAGCAGCGCCAGCCCACAATCCTGTTGG
>NZ_JBHSQK010000054.1:0-28896 GCF_042658055.1 Pseudonocardia lutea | reverse complement strand
GAGGCTCTGCTTCTCGAGATCGGTCAGGTCGGCCATGTCATTCCTCCAGTGCGGACGACTCAGGGTGGGCGGCGTGGGTGAACGGCTCTGGTTGACGGTCGGGAAGTGGTCGTGCTCAGACCGGCTGCAGCGCCGGCCGGGTCAGGGCCCCGTAGAGGTCGGGGCGGCGGTCGCGCAGGTTGTTCATCCCGGCGCGGTGGGCCTCCAGGTCGGCGTCGAGGTCGAAGTCGGCGACCACCATGGACTCGGTCTGGCCGGTCGCGGCCACGATCTCGCCGCCGGGGTCGACGATCTTGGCGTTGGCCGCGAAGCGCAGCGCGCCGAACGTGCCGAACTGGTTCGAGGCCACCCACACGACCTGGTTCTCCAGCGCGCGGGCGCGGTCGAACAGATCGAAGCGGCGGGTCCAGCGGTCCTGCGCGGGGTCGGGGTGCGGGTCGGTCGCGCTGACCGGCCACGCCGACATCGAGACGATCACCCGGGCGCCGTCGAGGGCCAGGGCGCGGGCCGCCTCCGGGAAGCCCTTGTCCCAGCAGATCTGCATGCCGATCCGGCCGACCGGGGTGTCGAAGGCCTCGAACCCGTCCCCGGCGGCGTAGGTCGCGCCCTCGCGCAGTGGCTGGTGCACCTTGCGGTAGGTGCCGAGCACGCCGTCGCCGGTCACGCAGACCGCGGCGTTGTAGGGGCCGCCGTCGGCCGCCTCGCAGTACCCGGCGGTGACGACGAGGTCCCCGGCCAGCCGGGCCAGGCGGGCGATCTCCGGCCCGTCGACCGCGAAGGCCGGCGGCGGTGAGGCGGAGCCGCCGAGGTCGGAGACGTAGCCGCCGAGCGCGGCCTCGGGCAGGGCGAGCAGCTGCGCACCCCGCCGCCGGGCCTCGTCGACCAGGTGGGCGATGCGGGCGAAGTCGGCCTCGAGGTCGCGGTCGAACGGGGCCGCGACGGTCGCGACGCGGGTCGTGGGCATGGCGGGCTCCTCAGCTGGCCGAGCGGGGGGCGAACCGGTCGGGATCGTCGGCGGAGTCGGACGGGAAGGTGCTGGTGGGGGTGCCGGCGAGCCAGTGCAGGCCGTCGGCGGCCCGGCCGGTGCGACGGGCCTCGAGGATCCGGCGCACGAGGTACTCGGCGTCGTCGGCGACGCCGGAGAAGCGACCCGAACCCCACGTGTACTGCCAGGGGAGGCCGACGAAGTAGAGGCCCGGTTGGCTGGTCACGCCGCGTTCGTGGGTGGGGTAGCCCCGGCCGTCGAAGACCGGCAGCTCGATCCAGCGGTCGTCGCGGCCGTAGCCGGTGGACCAGATGACGGTCGTGATGCCGGCGGCGGCCAGGTCGATCTCCTCCGGCGCGTCGGACCCGGGCGCCCACACCGGGGCCTTGCGCTCCTCGGCCGGCGCGTCGATGCCGTTCGCCGCGATGTAGGCGTCGATCGAGTCCTTGATGCCTTCGGCGACGGCGTCCGCCCCGTCCAGGTTGGACCGGAGGTCGCCGGCGAAGCGCAGCCGCCCGTCGGTGACGCCGAGAAGGCGGCCGTGCAGGTTCATCCCCTCGAGCGCGAACTTCCGCAGGTCGATGTCGCGCCCGCCGTCGCGGCCGGTGACGTAGTGGTTCGTCCTGTGTCGCACAGCCTCCGCGTCGGGGAACCGGTCGATCCCCTTGGTGTAGGTGCCCATCTCGGACAGCCAGGCGACGCAGTCGCGGCCGCGGTAGGAGCGCGCGACCCGCGGGGCGGTGCCGGTGGCGAGGTGGACGGTGCGGCCGGCGAGGTGCAGGTCCTCGGCGATCTGGCACCCCGACTGCCCGGTGCCGACGACCAGGACCGCGCCCTCGGGCAGCTGCTCCGGGTTGCGGTACTGCGAGGAGTGCAGCTGGACGATCCGGTCCGGGAGGCGCTCGGCCATCCGCGGGGTGCGCGGGACCTGGTACGGCCCGGTCGCGACCACGACCTGGTCGGCGGTCACGGTCCCCTTGTCCGTGGCGATCCGGAAGGTGGCGCCGTCGTCGACGCGCAGCGAGGTGGCACGCACGCCCTCCATCAGCGGCGGGTCGAAGGAGGCGACGAACTTCTGCAGGTAGGCCGTGATCTCGTCCCGGACCATGAAGCCGTCGGGGTCCGGGCCGTCGTACGGGAACCCGGGCAGCCGGCACTGCCAGTTGGGCGTGACCAGGCAGAAGGAGTCCCAGCGCCGGTCCTGCCACTCGTGGCCGGCGGTCCTGGCCTCCAGCACGAGATGGTCGACGCCGTGGGTGACGAGCCACCGGCTCACCGAGAGTCCCGCCTGCCCGCCGCCGACGACCACGACGGAGCGGTGCGCCCCGTCGAGCCCCGCGGAGGCGGGTGCGGGATCGGGAACGGCGCGCAGGTGGGCGGCCGGCGGCGAGGGGGACATGGACGATCAGCTCCTGGGAGGCTCCGGGACCACGGGGTGCGAGCCGGACCGTGACTGGC
This sequence comes from Pseudonocardia lutea, assembly GCF_042658055.1. Lineage (NCBI taxonomy): Bacteria > Bacillati > Actinomycetota > Actinomycetes > Pseudonocardiales > Pseudonocardiaceae > Pseudonocardia > Pseudonocardia lutea. Next base: position 26,453 of record NZ_JBHSQK010000054.1, on the reverse strand, counting down.
TCGGGGACCAGTTCACGGCGGAGCCGTTGCGGGGGCGTGTCATCCGGAACGCATCTGCGTTTCCGGATCTTGCTCGTGTTTCTCCACGGTGAGATCAGAGCGCTGCTCTCGGTTCCGCGCGCATCCGTCGGTGCAGCCCACACCTGCTCGGGCAGCCCGGCACCCGCGCGGGAGGCGTGTCCCCCAACCCGTCGGCGAGGTGTGGCAGAGGTGTAGCTCCCGCGCGACCGGCCCTGCATTCGTCGATCCGGGAATTCGAGAAGGAGGTCCGTGGACCGGCGAGGAAACCGGCGGCGGCGCTTTCCGTCGGAAAGGCTTCGGGGACTCCGACCCTGCGCACGGGTGCGAAGAAGTGTCGCACGTCTCATTGTCGTGCGCGTTGTGCCCCGCGTTGCCCGAGTCGGGGCACGGCACTCGACAACCGGGCATCTCGAAGGGAACCGGAACGGTCACGGCCGGGCGGGACCGACTGTCCGCGCGGGAGCCCGAGGACCGCCCGACGCGTTCGGATCGGCGGAGCGAAGGGGGTCACCCGGCCCGGTCGTCGCCCGCCGCGCGCCGCGCCCTCGCCCCCGGGCCCGGCTCCACGCCCCGCCGTCGGCTCACGCGCGAGCCGGCCGCCGTCCGCGACGCCGTCCTCGCCTCCCGGAGATCCACTTCCCGGGTGCCGCCTCGACCGACCCCCACCGGGCGAGGACCGTCCGAGAACGGTCCGGCCGGCCCCCGACACGCTCGTCCGCCTCGCGCCGCGCCGCGGCGGCCCCTATCGTGCGAACGGACCCGGAGCGTGGCGAGCGTCATGCTCCGTGACGGCACGTGGCGGAGGGCGACGGCGCGTAGGGCTGGGTCCTCCGGCTCCGCGCGGCCGGACCGCCGGGAAATCCGCGATGCACCTGCGGAAACCACGCGCACCATTCTCCGGCGCGGGCGGTGCCCACATTCCGCGACCATTAAACGATGTTGTGGCGACGATCACGGAACCTCGCGATCGAATGTTGTCGACAATCGGCGACGGGTGCAGTCCCGCAATGCCCCTGTTACGTTCGTTGGCCATGACCGCAGCCACCACCGACACAACGGACCAGCCCGGCGACGAACCCGGACTGGCGGTGGGGCCTCCCGCGATCGACGACGGCGTCGACCTGTGGCGGTTGGCGGCGGAGTCCCGCGTGCTGGACGTGAACTCCCGGTACGCGTACCTCCTCTGGTGTCGCGACTTCGCCGCGACCTCGGTGATCGCCAAGCTCGACGGTGTGCCCGTCGGCTTCGTCACGGGGTACCGCCGCCCGGACGCCCCCCAAACACTCCTCGTCTGGCAGGTCGCCGTCAGCGCTGCCGCCCGCGGTCGCGGGGTCGCGGGCCGGATGCTGGACACGCTTTTCGCGCAGGTCCCCGACGTTCGTTTCCTGGAGACGACGGTGACCCCGGACAACGACGCGTCGAACGCCATGTTCGTCGCGTTCGCACGCCGCAACGACGCGGAGGTGTCGAGAACGGAATTGTTCCCCGGATCCCTTCTCGGCGACGGACACGAATCAGAGTTCCTCTATCGAATCGGCCCGATCCCGACCGAAGGATGATGAGAAGGAAATGACCATCTTCGAGGACGTCGAGTCCGAGGTCCGCTCCTACTGCCGCAACTGGCCGGTGGTCTTCGACACGGCCAAGGGCGCCCGCCTGTGGGACGTCGACGGCAACTCCTACCTCGACTTCTTCGCCGGCGCGGGTGCGCTGAACTACGGGCACAACCCCGAGCCGCTGAAGCGCAAGCTGCTGGAGTACCTGTCCCGGGACGGGATCACCCACGGCCTGGACATGTACACCACGGCCAAGGGGGAGTTCCTCAGGACCTTCCGGGAGAAGATCCTCGCCCCGCGCTCCCTCAACTACAAGGTCCAGTTCCCCGGTCCGACCGGCGCCAACGCCGTCGAGTCCGCCCTCAAGCTCGCCCGCAAGATCACGGGCAAGGAGGCGATGGTGAACTTCACCAACGCCTTCCACGGCATGACGCTGGGTGCCCTGTCGGTGACGGGGAACTCGATGAAGCGCGGCGGCGCCGGCATCCCGCTGGTGCACTCGACGCCGATGCCGTTCGACAACTACTTCGACGGCAAGGTCCCGGACTTCCTCTGGTTCGAGAAGGTCCTCAACGACTCCGGCTCGAGCCTGAACGAGCCCGCGGCCGTCATCGTCGAGACGGTCCAGGGCGAGGGCGGGATCAACCCGGCGCGCATCGAGTGGCTGCAGGGCCTGGCCGACCTGTGCAAGCGCCACGACATCCTGCTCATCGTCGACGACGTGCAGATGGGCGTCGGGCGGACCGGCCCGTTCTTCTCCTTCGAGGCCGCGGGCATCGAGCCGGACATCGTCACGATCTCGAAGTCGATCTCCGGTTACGGGCTGCCGATGGCGCTGGTGCTGATCAAGCCCGAGTTCGACGTCTGGGGCCCCGGCGAGCACAACGGGACCTTCCGCGGGCACAACCCGGCGTTCGTCACCGGGACCGAGGCGATCCACCAGTACTGGAGCGACGACACCCTCGAGCGGGAGACGATCCGCAAGGGCGAGAAGGTCGAGGAGTTCTTCAACCGGATCGTCGCCGACACCAAGTCCACCGAGCTCACCGCGAAGGGCCGGGGCCTGGCCCGCGGTCTGCAGTTCGCGCACGTCGAGCAGGCGGCCAAGGTGTGTGCCGCGGCGTTCGAACGGGGACTCCTGATGGAGACCTCGGGGCCCGAGAGCGAGGTCATGAAGATCCTCGCACCCCTGACCATCACCGACGACGAGCTCGACGAGGGCCTGACCATCGTCGCCGAGTCCGTCAAGGCCGTCACCACCGGAGGCTGAGCACCTACATGATCGTCCGCAAGATCGACGACGTCACCGGCACGAAGAACCACGTCGACACCCCGGGCTGGTACTCCCGGCGGATCGTCACGGCGCACGACCGCGTCGGGTTCTCCGTCGGCGAGACCGTGCTGCGTGCCGGCTCGGTCAACGACTTCTGGTACGCCAACCACGTCGAGGCCGTCTACATCGTCTCCGGCGAGGGCGAGCTCTACGACAAGGACAACGACCGGACCTACGAGCTCGGTCCGGGCACGATGTACCTGCTGAACGGCAACGAGAAGCACCAGGTGCGGGTGAAGTCGGACATCACCTGCGTCTGCGTCTTCAACCCGCCGATCGTGGGGACCGAGGTGCACGACGAGAACGGCGTGTACCCGCTGCTCGAGCTGCCGCCGGAGCCGGCCGGCCAGGCCTGAGACCCGGCACGCGCACCGCCGGGCCCGGGCGGGCCCGGCGGTCGCGCCGTGTACCACCGCACCGCGGCCACACGGCACCACCGAACACCGCCGAACCACCGCGGAGGAAGGGCGGACCCACTCCCACGGGGACCGAGGAAAGGAAGGGACGCGCATGTCTGCCCCGAGCAGGAGCCAGACCCGGACCACCCAGGACCGCTACTACACGCGGGTGTCCACCGAGCCCGCGCTGATCGAGCGGGTCGAGCCCACCGTGTGGGGGAGCGAGTCCAGCGCCGGCATGTTCGGTGCCCAGGAACTGCACGGCCACGCCGAGAACGGCTTCAGCCAGGTGCCCCAGCTGTTGACCCCCGACGAGGTCGCGGGCTATGCGGCGGAGCTCGACCGGCTGGCGAACGACCCGCTGGTGCGGGCGGACGACCGCTGCATCGTCGAGAAGAAGTCGAACGAGGTGCGCTCGATCTTCGAGGTGCACCGGATCAGCGAGGCGATCGCGCGGCTGGTCGCCGACGAGCGCGTGGTCGGCCGGGCCCGGCAGATCCTCGGCGGCGACGTCTACGTCCACCAGAGCCGGATCAACTACAAGCCCGGCTTCGGGGGCGGCGGGTTCTACTGGCACTCGGACTTCGAGACCTGGCACGCCGAGGACGGCATGCCCACCCCGCGCGCGGTGAGCTGCTCGATCTCGCTGACCGAGAACTTCCCGTACAACGGCTGTCTGATGATCATGCCGGGATCGCACAAGACCTTCGTGAGCTGCGTCGGCGAGACCCCGGAGGACAACTACCGGTCCTCGCTCAAGGAGCAGGAGATCGGCACGCCGGACCCGGACAGCCTCACGGCCCTGGCCAACCGGCACGGGATCGCCATGCTCACCGGCAAGGCCGGCTCGGCGACCTTCTTCGACTCCAACTGCATGCACGGGTCGGGCGACAACATCACCCCGTACCCGCGCTCGAACATCTTCATCGTGTTCAACAGCGTGGAGAACACCTGCGTCGAGCCGTACTACGCGCCCAAGCGGCGCCCGGAGTACATCGGCGCGCGGGACTTCACCCCGGTGCGCTGACACCGGCCACGACGGACGGGGCGGCTCCCACCCGGGAGCCGCCCCGTCGGCGTCGGGACGGTCAGACGACCGGGGAGCGGCGGTCGAAGACCGTGGCGGTCGAGCGGTCCAGCCGCTCCTCCAGCCGCTCCAGGGGCGTGAGCTCGGGGCGCTTGGGCAGGTAGCCCTCGCCGGTGTGCCCGCCGCGCAGGCGCTTGCGCACGTAGGGCATGACGTGGTCGCGCACCCAGGCGAGGTCCTCCGCCTGCCGGGTCCGCCAGCTCGCCCGCTCGGTCACCGGCCACGGGGTGCGCCAGTCCGACGGGACGGGCTCGCCCAGGACCTCCAGCGCGCGCAGCGAGACGCGCTCGTGCGCCTCGGGGGTGAGGTGCAGGCGGTCGCTGGCCCAGGCGCGGGGGTCGGCCAGCACGTTCATGCCCCACAGGTCGACCACGCGGCAGCCGTGCCGGTCGGCGCTGGCCCGCAGGTTCTCGTTGAAGGTCGCCACCCGGCCGCGCAGCCGGCGCAGCAGCAGGTGCATTCGGCGCAGGTCGAAGCCGGTGAAGATCAGCACGTCCGCCCCGGTCGCCACGAGCCGGGCGAGGGCGGCGTCGAAGCGCACCGCGAGGTCGTCGGGGTCGCACTGCAGGCCGATGATGTCGTTGCCGCCCGCGCAGAAGGAGACGAGGTCGGGGCGCATCGCCTCGGCGACGGGCACCTGATCGGCGACGACCTGGTCGAGGAGCTTGCCGCGAACGGCGAGGTTGGCGTAGGTGAACCCGGGGCGCCCGGCGGCGAGCCGCTCCGCCAGCCGGTCGGCCCATCCGCGCGGCGACCCGTCGTCCCGGAGATCGTCCAGGCCTTCCGTGAAGCTGTCGCCGACGGCGACGAAGCTGTTCCACCGGTTCACGGCACCCAGCTCCCTTCGCATTCGTTCTCCTCGTGTTCAGAGCGGGGACACCGCCCTGCACGGACAGGATCACCCAAGTGTCACAGGATCCGCCAGCACGACGTGATCTCAATACCGGGATAGGGCACCCTTGCCTCTCGTGAGCACACCCGAGGGCCCCGCGGGCCGCCCCGACGGCGGCACCGGGAGCGACATCCACGGCGCGGCCGGACCCGGGAGCGGGCGCGCCCGGCGCGGCGAGGGCGCCGAGTCGTTGCGCGCGATCCTCGGCGGCCGCGGCGGGGCGATCGACGCCTCGGTGCCGGTCGTCGCGTTCGTGCTGGTGTGGCTGCTGGCCGGGGCGCTGGGCTGGTGGTCGCCGGTGGGCATCGCGGCGGGCGCGGCGATCCTGGCCGGGGTCGTCGTCGCGGTCGTGCGCCTGGTCCGGGGGACCCGCCCGCGGGCGGTGCTGTTCGGGCTGCTCGGCGTGGCCGTCGCCGCGATCGTGGCGCTGTACACCGGCCGGGCGGAGGACTTCTTCCTCGTCCAGATCCTCGGCAACGTCGCCAGTGCGCTCGCCTGGGCGGTGTCGATCGTGGTGCGCTGGCCGCTGCTGGGCCTGGTCGTGGGCACCGCCCTCGGGCAGAAGACGCGCTGGCGGCGCGACCCGGACCTGCTGCGCGGCTACCAGCGGGCGAGCTGGGTGTGGGTGGCGCAGTACGTCGTGCGGGTGGCGGTGTTCGTCCCGCTGTACCGGGCCGAGTGGGTGTTCGCGCTGGGTGCGGCACGGATCGCGGTCAGCCCGGCGCTGGTCGCGCTGAGCGTGGTCCTGTCCTGGCCGGCCCTGCGCTCGGCGCTGCCGCCGGACCACCCGGGGATCCGGCACCCCCGGGTGCCGGGCCGGGATCGGGGAGGCCCTACGGTGGAGGGTCCCGCCACGGACGGGTGACAACCCTCACTCATGGTGATCGTCTGGTGCGTTTCCATGATCGCGCACGTTCACCTGGGGTGAGGTAGGACCCGGCAGCCCTCGCGTGATGTGAAACGGAGTCATGGCCCAGCAGCACCCCCGCCCGCAGTCACCCCGGTACCCGCAGGCCGAGGCCGGCCCCCACAGCCGGCCCGTCCCGCACCAGCCCGGCCCCCCCGACCTCCCGCGCACCGGGGCCGCCCAGCGGCCGGGTGCCGGGCGTCCCGACGACCGCCGGCCCGGTCACCCCGGACCACAGCGCCGGTCCGGGTCGGGTGACGCCACCGGGTCCGCGGGCTCGCGGGGGTCCTCCCCGACGCGTCGCGTGGGGCCGCCGTCGTCCGGCCTGCCCACGCAGGTCACGACGGCGACGGGCCCGAACCCGGCGACCCCGCGCCCGAGGACGCCCTCCGGCGGCGTGCCGACCACGGCGCCGGGCGCGACGACGGCGACGGGCACGGCAACGGGCACGGCGCCGGGCACGGCGACGGGCACGGCGGCCACGACCGCGACCGTCGAGGAGAAGAAGCCGGACCTCACGGTCAACAAGATCATCGCGGGTGCGGGCGCGGCCGCCACCACGGCCGTGTTCGGGTCCTTCTTCGGTGCCACGGGCACCGTCGCGGGGGCGGCCCTCGGCTCGGTCGTGACGACCGTCGGCACCACCCTCTACCAGCGCTCGCTCGACCGCACCAAGGAGACGGTGCTGGCGCGGGTGAAGATCCCCGCCCGCAAGGACGCCGTCGTGGTCGCGGAGCCGGTGGACCCGCTGGCCACGATCCCGCTGCAGCGGCGCGCCGACGAGGGCGGGGGCCCCACGATGCTCCAGCCGGCGCTCGGCGACGGGCCGGCGGAGCAGGTCCGGCCCTGGTACACGCGCAAGCGCCTGCTGCTGGCGGCGGCCTCGACCGTGGCCGCGTTCGTGGTCGGCATGGTGGTGATCACCGGCGTCGAGTGGGTCAAGGGGTCGCCGATCTCGGGCGGCACCTCGGGGACCTCGGTCAGCCGGGTCGTCTCCGGGAGCCCGATCACCCCGGAGAAGGACACCGACCAGGGTGGCAGCACGGACACCACGGAGACCACCACGCCGACGACCACCCCGGAGCCGTCGGAGGAGCGGAGCGGCTCCACCGAGCGGACCGGCACCGAGGAGCCGACCGGCAGCCCCACCGCCACCACGACCCCGCGGACCGGGACGCCGACCCGGACCACCGCGCCGGACGCGGGCGACAGCGGCGCCCAGCGGGGCGGCGTCGACGGCCTGGTGAACGGCGGCAGCGGCAACAGCGACCCCGGTAGCAGCGGCGGCGGCCGGAACAGCGAGAACTGAGCAGGACCGCAGTGACGGCCCCGACCGGCGACGCCGGTCGGGGCCGTTCTCGTCAGGGCAGCCGCACCCGGAGGGCCCGGGCCGCGGCCTCCGGGTCCTCCGCCTCGGTGATCGCGCGGACGACCACGATCCGGTCGGCCCCGGCGGCGAGGACCTCGTCGAGGTTCCCGCCGTCGATCCCGCCGATCGCGAACCACGGCCGGGCCGGCGCCCGCCCGGCCACCGTGCGGACCAGGTCCAGCCCGGGCGCCGGCCGGCCGGGCTTGGTCGGGGTGGGCCAGCAGGGCCCCACGCAGAAGTAGTCCACGCCCGGCTCGTCCGCGGCACGCAGGGTCTCCTCCGCGCTGTGCGACGAGCGCCCGACGACGATCTCCTCGCCCGCCACCCGGCGGGCCCACTCCACGGGCAGGTCGTCCTGGCCCAGGTGCAGCACGTCGGCGCCCGCGGCCAGGGCGACGTCCGCCCGGTCGTTGACCGCGAGGAGCCTGTCGTGCTTCGCGCAGGCCTCGGCCAGCTCCTCGAGCGCCGCCAGCTCCTGCTTGGCCTCCAGCGGCTCGCCGCCCTTGTCCCGGAGCTGGATGACGTCGACGCCCCCGGCGAGCGCGGCGTCGGCGAACTCGGCCAGGTCCCCGCGGTCGCGGCGGGAGCCGGTGCAGAGGTAGAGCCGGGCGTCGGCGAGCCGGGTCAGCAGCGTCTCGCGGTCGAGTCGGGGCACGGTGGGGGAGCGTAGGCTGGGCGGCCGGGAACGAGAGCTGTGGGTGCAGGGCACGGGAGTCCGCGGTCGAGCGGGCTGAGAGGGGACTGGCCGGTCCCGACCGTCGAACCTGATCCGGGTCATGCCGGCGCAGGGAGGAAGCAAGGTGAAGGATCTCGTCGTCGTCGGTGGCGGCGTCATCGGGCTGAGCTGTGCGTGGCGCGCGGCGCAGGCGGGCCTGCGGGTGACCCTGCGCGATCCCGCCCCGGGCACCGGCTCGTCGTGGGTGGCCGGCGGCATGCTCGCGCCGGTCACGGAGGCCTGGCCCGGCGAGGAGGGCCTGCTCGCGCTGGGACTGGAGTCGCTGGAGCTGTGGCCGGCCTTCGCGGAGGAGCTCTCCGCGGCCGCCGGGCAGTCGGCGGGCCTGCACCCGGAGGGCACGGTCGTCGCCGCGACCGGGTCCGGGGACCGGGCCGAGCTCGACGCCCTCGCGCAGCACCTGGCCCGGCTGGGCCGGCCCGTCGAGCGGCTGAACGGACGGGAGCTGCGCCGGCTGGAGCCCGCGCTGGGCCCGGACGTCCGCGGCGGGCTGTCGGTGCCGGGCGACCTGTCCGTGGACAACCGGGCGCTGCTCGCGGCCCTGCGCGCCGCCGCCGAGAAGGCCGGGGTGGTGGTCGAGGAGCGGGCCTGGGAGCCGGGGGAGGCCGCCCCGGGGACCCTGCTGATCTGCGCGGGTGCCCACTCGGCGGCGCTGCACCCGGGGCTCGCCGGCCTGGTCCGGCCCGTCAAGGGCGAGATCCTGCGGCTGACCCACCGGCGCGGGGCCTTCCCGGTGCCCACGAGGACCGTCCGCGCGCTGGTCGACGGCCGCCCGGTCTACCTGGTCCCGCGCCCGGCGGGCCTGGTCGTCGGGGCCACCCAGAGCGAGCACGGCTTCGACACCGAGCCCACCGTCGGCGGCGTCCGCGACCTGCTGCGGGACGCCGAGCGCATCCTGCCCGGCATCGCCGAGTACGCGCTGTCCGAGGCCGCGGCGGGGCTGCGCCCGGGCAGCCCGGACAACGTGCCGGTGATCGGCCGGCTGGACGGGCGCACGCTCGTCGCCACCGGGCACAGCCGCAACGGGATCCTGCTGGCCCCGCTCACCGCCCGGCTCGTCGTCGGGCTGCTGGCGGGCCGGCCGGTGCCGGCGGAGGTCGACCCCGCGCGCTTCGGAAGGACGGGAACGTGAAGGTGGAGATCAACGGGGCCGGGCACGACCTCGTCGACGAGGCCACGGTCGCCGACGCGCTGGCCGCGATCGACGCCCCGGAGAAGGGGATCGCCGTGGCGGTCGACGGTCAGGTCGTGCGGCGGGCCGACTGGGCGTCGACCCGGCTGGCGGCGGGCGCCGCGGTCGAGGTGCTGACGGCGGTGCAGGGAGGATGACGATGGACGACACCCTCGTCGTGGGCGGCCGCAAGATCGGCTCACGGCTCATCACCGGAACCGGCGGGGCCGCGAACCTGGAGGTCCTGGAGCGGGCGCTGGTCGCCTCCGGGACCACGCTGACCACGGTGGCGATGCGCCGGATCGACGCGCAGACCGGCACCGGGGTGCTGGACCTGCTGCGCCGGCTCGGCATCGAGGTCCTGCCGAACACCGCGGGCTGCCGCACCGCCGCCGAGGCCGTGCTCACCGCCCGGCTCGCCCGGGAGGCCCTGGAGACCGACCTCGTCAAGCTCGAGGTCGTCGCCGACGAGCGGACCCTGCTGCCGGACCCGATCGAGCTGCTCGACGCCGCCGAGCAGCTGGTCGACGACGGGTTCACCGTGCTGCCCTACACCAACGACGACCCGGTGCTGGCCCGCAAGCTCGAGCAGGTCGGCTGCGCGGCCGTGATGCCGCTGGGCTCGCCGATCGGGACCGGGCTGGGCATCCGCAACCCGCACAACATCGAGATGATCGTGGCCCGGGCCGGGGTGCCGGTCGTGCTCGACGCCGGGATCGGCACCGCCTCCGAGGCCGCGCAGGCCATGGAGCTGGGCTGCGACGCCGTCCTGCTCGCCACCGCGGTGACCCGGGCGGCCGACCCGGAGCGGATGGCGCACGCGATGCGCCTGGCGGTGGAGGCCGGGTACGCCGCCCGGCACGCCGGCCGGATCCCGCGGCGGTACTGGGCGCAGGCGTCGTCGCCGGAGATCGCCTGAGAGGAGCGTGCCGAACGAACCGGCGGCACGGGCCAGGGCTCGACCGACACGGCTGCCGCCCCGTTCGGCGGACTCCGGTCGCGGTCGTGGCAGGGTGAGGCGGTGCCGCTGTTCTCCTTCGAGGGCCTCGCCCCGACCGTCCACCCGACCACCTTCGTCGCCCCGACCGCCACGCTCGTGGGCGACGTGCGGGTCGAGGAGGGCGCCTCGATCTGGTACAACGCCGTGCTCCGCGCCGACTTCGGCCCGATCGTGGTCCGCGCCGGGGCCAACGTGCAGGACGGCTGCGTGCTGCACGGCGGCGACGACCCCGTCACCGAGATCGGCGCGGGCGCCACGATCGGCCACCTGTGCGTGGTGCACGGCAGCGTGATCGGCGCCGAGTGCGTGATCGGCAACGGCGCCACGATCCAGGACGGCGCGCGCATCGGCGCGCGCTCGCTGATCGGGGCCGGCTCCACGGTGCCGCCGAACAAGGTGATCCCGGAGGGCACCCTCGTGCTCGGTCCGGCGGCCGCCACGAGGGGCGGGCTGACGCCGGAGGCCGAGCGCTGGGTGCGCACCAATCCGGAGATCTACCGGGAGCTCGCGCAGCGGCACGCCAAGACCGTCACCCCCGTCGTCCCCTGACGCCGTGGCCGGGCTCGGGAGGGCACGGCGGGGCCCGGCGGTGGCCGGGCTCCTGGTGGCGGTGGCCGTCCTGACCGGCTGTGGCGGCGGTGCTCCCGCGCCGGATCCACCGCCCGGGACCCCGACCGCGTCCCCGGCCGGGTCGACGCCACCCGCGACGAGGGTGCCGGCCTCCGCGACCGGCGTGACCGTCTGGTTCGTCGGGTCGACCCCGGCCGGCGACCGGCTGTACCGGGAGCGCCGGGCGATGACCGAGGGCGGTCCGGACGGCGCGGTCCCGGACCCGGCGGGCGTCGCCGTCCGGGAGCTGCTCGCAGGACGGCCGGAGGACCCCGACCACCGCTCGGACTGGCCGCCCGGGGTGGCCCTGCGCAGCCCGGTGACGCACGCCGGCGGGGTGTTCACGGTGGACCTCGCGACGCCCGGGCCGCTGCCGGGGCCCGCGGGGCTGGCACTGCAGCAGCTCGTCCAGACGGTGCAGAGCACCACCGGGATCGGGGACCCGGTGCGCGTGCTGGTCGACGGCCGGCCTGCGGCGACGCTGCTCGGGGTGGACGTGTCGGAGCCCCTGGCCGCGGACGACCCCTTCCGGGTCCGCGCCCTCGTCCAGCTCGACGACCCGGTGGAGGGCGCCGTCGTCGGGTCGCCGGTGGTGGTGTCCGGCGAAGCGGCGGTGTTCGAGGCGACCCTGCTGTGGGAGGTCCGGGACCCGGCCGGCCGGCCCGTGCGGTCCGGTTTCGCGACCACCGCCGAGGGCCAGACCTTCGCGCCGTACCGGTTCGAGGTGCCGCTCGACCCCGGCACCTACGACCTGGTGGTGTCCGAGGACGACCCCAGCGGCGGGGAGGGCAGGGGGCCGATGACCGACTCGGCGCGGATCACCGTCCGTTGACCGGCCTCGACCCCGGTTCGCGCAGCCCCCGCAGGCCCAGCGACCGCAGCTCCGCCTCGGCCAGCGCCGCGACGGCCGCGGGGTCGCCCGTGCGCCAGGCCCCGGCCGGGTCCGGGGTGATCCGCAGCAGGGTCCGCAGGGGCCGATGGGTGAGCGCGCGCAGGGCCAGGACGTCCGGGCCCGCCTCGCGGGCCCCGGCCGCCGCCGTGGCCCGTCGGGCGTAGCGGATCCGCAGCGGCAGCCACACCGCCAGCACCGGCAGCAGCCCCAGCACCGCGACCAGCACGCCGGCGCCGGTCGCCACGGCGGCCACCGTGTCGATCTGCTGCTGACCGGCCGCGACGAGCGACGACCCGGCGTCCGCCCCCGGGGCGAACGCCCCGGCCAGCCGGTCCCCGACGAACGGGACCTCCCCGGCGCCGCGGGCCGCGCCGTCGAACGCGCCGCGGATCGACTCGCCCGCCTGCACCAGCGTCCGGCCCGGGCCCTGCAGGCGGAGCAGCAGGTCGTGCGCGGCGACGCCCAGGGAGATCCACACGACCGCCCAGGCCACCGCCACGACGTCGGCCAGCACCTGACCGGCCACCCGCTCCGGCCGCTCCGCATACACGCGCATGGGAGGGTCCTACCGGCCTCCGGTGCGCCGCGCGACCCGGCACCGCGCCGCCGCCCGGCGACCGGACCCGCGATGGTCAGAGCAGGCCGAGCTTGGTCGCCGCGTACACCGCCTCGGCGCGGCGGGAGACCATCAGCTTCCGCATGAGGTTGCCGACGTGGAACTTGACCGTCGTCTCCGAGATGAACAGCTCGGCCCCGATGGCCCGGTTGGACAGGCCGCGGGCGAGCAGCCGCAGCACGTCGAGCTCGCGCTCGGTGAGCCGCTCCCGGTCCGGGACCCCGCCGGAGAGCGAGCGCACCATGGCGGAGGCGCTGCGGGCGTCGAAGGCGCTCTCGCCGCGGGAGACGGCGCGGATGGCGCGGACCAGCTCGGTCGTGTCGACGTCCTTCACCACGTACCCGCGGGCGCCCGCCTGCACGGACTCGACGACGAGCCGGTCCTCGGCGAAGGTCGTGAGCACCAGCACGCCGATCCCCGGGTGGGCGGCGCAGAGCCTTCGGCAGACCTCGAGCCCGTCCGTCTGCGGGCCGGAGGAGAGCTTGAGGTCGAGCAGCACGACGTGCGGACGGGTCGCGGCGACGGCGGCGATCGCGTCGGCCGGGGTGCCGGCCTCCCCGACCACCCGCAGGTCCTCCTCGCGCTCCAGCACGGCGCGCAGCCCCTGGCGCATGATCGAGTGGTCGTCGACCAGCACGATCCGCACGGGCATCGGGCGGGCCCGCGGCATCGGGCGCGGGGGCCGGCCCCCGGGCGGTGCGGTGGTGCGAACGGCGCTCATGACGCCACCCCTCTCTCGTGGACCCCGTCCTGCGCCGCCTGCCGCGTGCCCTCCCCGCGCCCGGCGCGGGCGGCGGCGCCGGACCCGCACACCGGCACGTCGACCTGGACCTGCAGCCCGCCCATGCGGGCCCGGCGGAACGTGACGGACCCGCCCATCTCCACGGCCCGGGTCTGCATGTTGACCAGGCCGCGGTGCTCCCCGGAGGGGGAGAGCGCCGAGGTCCGCAGGCTGCGCCGGATCTCCTCCGGCCGGCCCGTGCCGTCGTCGGACACCGTGAGCCGCACGGCGCCGGGCCGGTAGGCCAGCCGGATCGACGCGCGGGAGGCGTCGGCGTGCATCGCGGTGTTGAACAACGCCTCGCCGGCGATCCGGAACAGCGACTGCTCCTGCTCGGCGGGCAGGCGCACCGGCTCGCCGCCGATCCGGACGTCGATGCGCAGCTCCTCGGGCATGTGCACGGTGGCGAGCTGGCGGAGCATCGCCGGGAGGTCCTGGTCGGCGCTCTCGTGCTGGTTCAGCGCGTAGATCGCCGAGCGCAGCTGCTCCACGGCGCGCCGGGTGAGGTCCTTGGCCGTGTCCAGGTGCTCCCGCAGCCGCGGGTCCTCGACCTCGCCGCGGACCAGCTCGATGTGCATGCCGGCGGAGAGCGCGTACTGGGTGACGCTGTCGTGGAGCTCGCGGGCGATCCGGTGCCGCTCGTTGTCCAGGACCTCGCGCTGCCGGGCGGCGCCGAGCTGCTCCTGGGTGCGCTGCAGCTCCGCGTTGCGCGTCCGCAGGTCCTCCGCCTGCCGGGCGGTGCGCGCGTAGAGCTTCTCCGAACGCTCCAGCAGCGCGCAGTTCTGCAGCGCCGAGGCCGTCTGCCCGGCCAGGATGCGCATGACCGAGTGGTCGGTGTCGTCGATCTCCCGGTCCCGCGGGGTCCACGCCACGAACCCGCCGACCGTGCGCCCGTCGAGCCGGACCGGGACGTGCAGGTGCGTGCGGGCGGTGTCCCGGTCGTGGCCGGCGCCCTCGTCACCGGTGTCGTCGCCGCGCCGGACCTTCTCGACGTGGCCCCGGACGGTGGCGGGCACCAGCGCCAGGTTCGTCCACTCCACGCCGTCGGGCCCCAGCACGAGGTGGCGCGGGCTGGCGTCCTTCAGCCGGCCGTCGACGAGCGCGAAGGCGACCCAGTCCGCGGACAGGTGGTCGGCCGCGGCGTCGACCACGGCCCGCACCAGCGCCTCGGAGCCCTCCATCGTGCGGACCAGCGCGGCGGAGATCCGCTCCAGCGCGAGGATCACCCGGCGCAGCCGCACGGCCGAGACCCGGTACTCCGGGTAGAACGACGGCTTGCCGGACCGCAGCCCGGTCAGCGCGTCCAGGTCGGGGCCCGGCCAGGAGCGGCCCGCGGGCGCGGGCGGCTCGGCCCGCCGCGGCGGCCAGGGGCCGGAGGAGGGCACGCCCGTCACCGTGGCTCCCTCACAGGGCGGCCCGGAACAGCGACTCGACCTCGTCGACCGAGGCGGGGCGGGGGTTGGTGGTCAGGCAGGCGTCGCCGAGGGTCAGCACGGCGAGCCGCGGGACGTCCGCCTCGGTCACGCCCAGCGCGCCGAGCCCGCTCGGCACGCCCACCTCGTCGCCCAGCTTGCGGATCTCCGCGGCGACCATCTCGACGGCCTCGTCGCCCGGCACGCCGTGCCCGGCCAGGCCCATGGCCTGGGCGACCGGCACGAACCGCTCGGGGGTGGCCGCGCCGTTGAACCGCACGACGTGCGGCAGCAGCACCCCGTTGATCACCCCGTGCGGCAGGTCGAGCATGCCGCCGACCTGGTGGCTCATCGCGTGCGTGGCACCCAGGATCGCGTTGGTGAAGGCCAGCCCGGCCTCCAGCGCGGCCTGGGCCATCGCCTGCCGGGCCCGCTGGTCCTCCGGCCGCAGCATGGTGTGCGCCAGGTTCGCGTTGACCAGCGAGACGGCCTGCAGCGCGTGGTGGTCGGTCAGCGGACCGTGGGCGAGCGAGACGAACGCCTCGATGCCGTGGGTCAGCGCGTCGAGCCCGGTCGCGGCGTTGAGCCACTCGGGCATGGTCACGAGCAGCCGCGGGTCGATCACCGAGACGTCCGGGACCAGCGCCCGACCCATGATCGTGATCTTGGTGTGCCGCTCGGTGTCGGTGACGATGCAGAACTGCGAGACGTCCGCGCCGGTGCCCGAGGTCGACGGCATCATGATCAGCGGCGGGATCGGGTTGGCGATCCGGTCGATGCCCTCGTAGTCCAGGATCCGCCCGCCGTTGCTCGCCAGCAGGGCCACGCCCTTGGCCGCGTCGATCACCGAGCCGCCGCCCAGGCCCATCACCACGTCGCAGCCCGACGCCACGTAGTCGTGGTAGCCCTGCTCGACCTCGTGGTCCTTCGGGTTGGGCGTGACGTCCGTCCACAGCCGCGGGGCGAGCCCCGTCGCGCGCAGGTGCGCGAGCAGCTCGGCGGGCCAGCCCGCCTCGAACACGCCCGGGTCGGTCACCACGAACGGGCGCCGCGCCCCGAGCCTGACGGCGGCGTACGCGGCCTCGCGCAGCGAGTCCGGCCCGAACACGATCTCGGGGGCGTGGAACTTCGACAGCCGCGCGTTCGCGGCGCCCGCGGCGGGCGCGCCGCAGCCGCCGCCCCGGTGGACCCTCAGGTCCGGCTCCCGCTCGACGTTCCCCGGCACCTCGTCGACCAGCACCGTCTCGCCCGCCCGCCGGCAGGCGTCGACGGTCCCGGCGGGTCCGCCGGTCCCCGGGGTCCTGTCGTCGAGAGCCACACTGCCCTCCCACACCTCGTCCGAGCGCACACGACGAAGTCCGGGTGCGCGCGGCATCCGGAACGTGTGAGCCACGCTACTCCGCCCGGAGCGCCCGCGGTGCTCCGTGACCGGGCCGGCGGAGGCCGGGGCGGCTGTGTGCGGCACCGGCATCAGCTGCGCCGGGAACGGGGCCGGGACATGCGGGACCTCCTCGTCTGCACCACCGGACGGTAGTCGGCGGGCGGGCGAGGGGGACCGGTCCGACGGAGGGTGTGGACCTGTCCCGTCGGACAGGTGCGCTCAGCCGTGACTGTGGATGGGCCCCTCCCGCTCGGCGAGCCGGGTCCCGGCGCCGCCCCAGTGCTGGGCGATCATCTCCGCGGCGATCGAGACGGCGGTCTCCTCCGGCGTGCGTGCCCCGAGGTCCAGGCCGATCGGGCTGGACATCCGGGCGATCTCCGCGTCCGTCAGGCCGCGCTCCTTGAGCCGCTCGATCCGGTCCGTGTGGGTGCGCCGCGAGCCCATCGCGCCGATGTAGGCGACCTCGGGCAGCCGCAGCGCGACCTCGAGCAGCGGCACGTCGAACTTCGGGTCGTGGGTGAGCACCGTGAGCACGGTGCGCCCGTCGATCCGGCCCTCCTCGGCCTCCTTGGCCAGGTACCGGTGCGGCCACTCGACCACGACCTCGTTGGCGCCGGGGAAGCGGCTGGCCGTGGCGAACACCGGGCGGGCGTCGCACACCGTGACCCGGTAGCCGAGGAAGTTGCCCATCTTCGCGACGGCGGCGGCGAAGTCGATCGCGCCGAACACGATCATGCGGGGCGGCGGGGCGAACGACTCGACGAAGACCATCAGGCCCTCGCCGCGGCGCTGGCCGTCGACGCCGTAGGTGAGGGTGGCGTTGCGCCCCGAGGCGAGCAGGCCGCGCGCGTCGTCGCCGACCGCGGCGTCGAGCCGCTCGGAGCCGGTGCCGCCCTCGACCCGGTCCTCCCACACGACCAGCCGGCGGCCCAGCCGCTCGGCGGGCCCGGAGACGACGGTCGCGACGGCCACCGGGGTCTCGTCGCGGATGGCCTCGGCGATCCGGCCGAACTCGGGGTAGGTCTCGGGGGAGACCTCCTCGACGTAGACGTCGAGGATCCCGCCGCAGGTCAGGCCCACGGCGAACGCGTCGTCGTCGGAGACGCCGTAGCGCTGCAGGACGGGCCGGTGCTCGGCGAGGACCTCCGAGCCGAGCTCGTAGACCGCGCCCTCGACGCACCCGCCGGAGACGCTGCCGACGGCCTCACCGCCGGGACCCACCAGCATCGACGCACCCGGCTGGCGCGGGGCGGAGCGGAAGGTCGCGACCACCGTGGCGAGCGCCGCCCGCTCGCCGTTCTTCCACCAGCCCTCGAGCTGGTCGACCACGTCACGCATGCGGCACCTCCACGCCCGGGCGCGCGGGCCCGGTGGCCGCGCCGCCCCTCTCAAGCATCCCTCATCACCCCGAGCAGGCGCTCCAGGGTCTCCAGGCTGTGCCCGGCGAGCAGTTGGTCCAAGTGCGGCAGCACCGCGACTATTCCGCCCTGGACGGGGGCGTAGCCCTCCTTGCCGGCGTGCGGGTTGACCCAGACCACCTTGTGCGCGAGCCGGGAGAGCCGCTGGACCTGGCGGCCGAGCAGGTCGGGCGCGCCGCGCTCCCAGCCGTCGGAGAAGACGACGACGACCGCGCGCCGGGCCGCGCCGCGCTGCCCCCAGCGGTCGACGAAGGCCTGGACGGCCTCGCCGAGACGGGTGCCGCCGGACCAGTCCGGGATCGCCCGCGAGGCCTCCCGCAGCGCGCGTTCGGGGTCGCGCTGGCGCAGCTCCCGGGTGACCCGGGTGAGCCGGGTGCCGAGGGTGAAGACCTCCGTGCTGCGCGGCGAGCGCCGCACGACGACGTGGGCGAACCGCAGCAGCGCGTCGGCGTAGGGCTCCATCGACCCGGAGACGTCGATCAGCAGGACGACCTTGCGCGGGCGCCGCTTGGGGGCGCGCCGGTACAGCGTGCCGATCTCGCCCTCGTTGCGCAGCGCCGCCCGCAGCGTCCGACGCGGATCCGGGGTGCCGTGCCGGGAGGCGCCGCGCCGCCGGGAGGCGCGGGTGGGCGGCTCGGGCCGCAGCAGGGCCAGCAGCCGGCGCAGGTGCTCGCGCTCCAGTGGGCTGAGCTCGCCGAGGTCCCGGGTGCGCAGGATCTCGGCCCCGGTCGCCGTGGCCCGGATGATCGGGGCGTCCTCGTCGTCGGCGTCCTCGCCGGACTCGTCCCCGCGGTCGCGCGCGGGCATGAGCGAGCGCAACGTGGGCGGGGGCGGCGGCCGGTCGCCCGGCGCCGGCGGCCGCGGTCCCTGGGCCGGGTCGAACCAGGCGGCGAAGGCGGCGTCGTAGCGGCGGATGTCGTCCGGGTCACTGCACAGCGTGAGCCGGCCGGCCCAGTAGGTCTGGGTCCGGTCGGTGACGTCCAGGACGTCGAGCGCCTCGGTGAAGGCGGCCACCCGGTCGGTGGTCATCGGCACGCCGGCCGCGCGGAGGGCGGCCGTGAAGCCGACGAGCCCGGGGAACGGGTCGGCCGCCGTGGCCCGTCCGGTGTCGGGGACCGCGCTGGGGTACTGCACGTCCGCCCGTCCGTCAGGAGGCGAGCAGCGAGTCGAGCCGGTTGCGCACCCGGTCGGCGTCCTCGCGGTACTTCAGCACGGCGCCCAGCGTGCGGGCGGCGCTGTCGACGTCGAGGTTGCGGGCGCCGACGAGCTGCAGCGCACGGGCCCAGTCCAGCGACTCGGCGACGCCCGGCGGCTTGATCAGGTCCGCCGTGCGCAGCTTCTGCGCCGCGGTGGCCACCTGCTGCGCCAGCCGCTCCGGCACGCCGGGCAGCCGGCTGCGCAGGATCTCGATCTCGCGGGCGACGTCCGGGTGGTCCAGCCAGAGGTAGAGGCAGCGCCGTTTGAGGGCGTCGTGCACCTCGCGGGTGCGGTTGGAGGTGAGCACGACGACCGGTGGCACGACGGCCCGGACCTCGCCGACCTCCGGGATGGTCACCGCGTGCTCGGAGAGCACCTCGAGCAGGAAGGCCTCGAACTCGTCGTCCGCGCGGTCGATCTCGTCGACCAGCAGCACGGACGGGGTGGTCCGCAGGGCGCGCAGGATCGGGCGGGCGAGCAGGAAGCGGTCCTCGTAGAGGGAGGCCTCCACGGCGTCGGCGTCGAGCGTGGCGCCGTCGACGGAGGCCGCGGCCTCCAGGGCCCGCAGGTGCAGCAGCTGGCGGGGGAAGTCCCAGTCGTAGAGGGCCTGGGCGGCGTCGATCCCGTCGTGGCACTGCAGCCGGATCAGCTCGGCGCCGAGCACCTGGGCGAGGGCCTGCGCGAGGGCGGTCTTGCCGGTGCCGGGCTCGCCCTCGCAGAACAGCGGCCGGCGCATCTCGAGCGCGAGGTACGCGGCGGTCGCGAGGCCGTCGTCGGCGAGGTAGCCGGTCGTCCGCAGGGCGTCGGCGAGGTCGGCGGGAGAGGCGGGTCGGCCGCCCCGGTGGGCGTCTGTCACCCCTCAAGAATGGACCACGCGCGGCGCGGCAGCACTGTGAGGCTCCTCGAACATGCTCACTCCACGTGCAGGGACCGACCACGCTTCGTGGTCAAAAGCTTGTGAGCGAAACAACAACAGTTTCGGATCGGTGACATTCGATCAGTCGTGATGTTTCCGTGATATTTTCGCCCTGACCAGCGGTTACACGGTTATCGGGCCAATCACGGTTGCGTTACCGTGAGCGAGGTCACCGTTGATCGGTTTGACGGAAACCGGCGTTCGAAACGTAGCGTTCTCGGTCGGCCGCTCCGGACGGGGCGGTTCGAAATGCCATCCGGATCCGTCGCGCCAGGCCCCTGTCCCGCGGTTTCCGGTCCGTCGAGAGAAGGGAAGGGGACAGGGCGGGAAGTATTTCCGGAACGAAAAGGTTCGCGTTCGTGAATGACACGGATGTGGGCCGGCGATTCTCCCCAGGTCGCCCGTTCGCGGATCCCGGTGGCCGGAGGCCCCACTCCGGTCCGGCGCGATACATGGAGCTCCACGATGAAGCTGACCGGTCGATCCCTCCTGCGCCTCGCCGTTGCTGGTGCCGTCGCCGTCGGTGCGCCGGTGGCCGTGGCGGGCAACGCGAGCGCCGCCGACAACTCCGTCTGGGACCGCGTCGCCCAGTGCGAGAGCGGCGGCAACTGGAGCACGAACACGGGCAACGGCTACTACGGTGGCCTGCAGTTCAGCCAGTCCACCTGGCAGGCGTTCGGTGGCTCGGGCAGCGCGGCCAACGCGAGCAAGGCCCAGCAGATCGCGGTGGCCGAGAAGGTCCTCGCCGCGCAGGGCTGGAACGCCTGGCCCGTGTGCTCGAAGAAGGCCGGCGCCACCGGCCAGCCCGCCAAGGTCCGCGCCTCGGCGCCCGCCGAGTCGACTCAGACTCAGTCGGCGNAAGTCGGCCCCGGCCAAGTCGGCCCCGGCCAAGTCGGCCCCGGTGAAGTCGGCTCCGGCCGCCAACGGGAACTACGTCGTCAAGGCCGGCGACACCCTGAGCGAGATCGCCGCCGCGCACGGCAAGAACTGGCACGACCTGGCCAAGGCCAACGGCCTGGCCAACCCGGACGTGCTGTCGATCGGCGAGAACCTGACCGTCTGATCCGGTCGCCTCGGGCCGAGTGGGTCGCTCAGGTCGAGTTGACCCACTCGTCCGTGCCGTCGGTGAAGGCCTGGTGCTTCCACACCGGGAGCAGCCGCTTGACCTCCTCGACGAGCTCGGAGCACGTCGCGAACGCCTCCTGGCGGTGATCCGCCGAGACGGCGCAGGCCAGCGCGACGTCGCCGATCGCGAGCCTCCCGACCCGGTGGCTGACGGCGATCGCGCGCACGCCTCGTGCCCGGCCTGCGACGTCCCGCGCCACCTCGGCCACGACGGTCGCGGCGGTCGGATGGGCGCTGTACTCCAGCCCGCTCACCGACCGCCCGCCGTCGTGGTCGCGCACCACGCCGGCGAAGGTCACCACGGCGCCGGCCGCGGCGTCGTCGACGAGGCGGGCGTGCTCGTCGACGTCGAGCGCGCCCTCGGTCACGGTGGCGCGCAACACCTTCACGTCGGGCGTCGATCCCCTGGACCCGGTGATCGGCTCCATCAGTGGTCACCTCCGCGGAGTTGGTCGACCGCATGGTCGAGGACGCCGTCCAGCACGGCCAGGCCGTCCCGGACCCCGCCGGTCGATCCCGGCAGGTTGACCACGAGGGTCCGACCGGCCACCCCGGCCAGTCCGCGCGACAGCACGGCGGTCGGGACCTTCGGGGCGCCGTACGCGCGGATCGCGTCCGCGAGGCCCGGCACCTCGTAGTCCAGCACGGAGCGGGTCACCTCCGGGGTCGCGTCGGTGGGCGAGATCCCGGTACCGCCGGTCGTGATCACCACGTCCGTACCGGCGGCCACGGCCTCCCGGAGTGCGGCGCCCACGGGCTCCCCGTCGGGCACCACGGTCGGGTCGTCGGTGACGAAGCCTCTGTCCCGCAACCACTCCGCGATGATCGGCCCACCCTTGTCGGCGTACACCCCCTGGGCGGCGCGGTTCGATGCCGTGATCACCCGGGCACGGCGGGCGGGTTGGCTCGCACGCTCGCTCACAGGCGGTCCTCCGGCCGGGTCCAGGTCCCGGTCTTGCCGCCCTCCTTGCGCTCGACGCGTACGGCGTCGAGCACGGCGGCGGGGTCCACGGCCTTGACCATGTCGTGCAGGGCGAGGCCCGCGACGGCGACGGCGGTCAGGGCCTCCATCTCCACCCCGGTGCGGTCGGTGGTGCGCACGGTGGCCCGGATCCGCACCTCGGTCTCGCCGGGCTCGAGGTCCAGCGTCACCCCGGTCAGCGCGATCGGGTGGCAGAGCGGCACGAGGTCCGGGGTGCGCTTGGCGCCCATGATCCCGGCGATCCGGGCCGTGGCCAGTGCGTCGCCCTTCGGCAGGCCGTCCCGGCGCAGCAGGTCCACCACCTCGGCGGTGGTCCGCAGCACGCCGGTCGCGACCGCGGTGCGCGCGCTCGGCTGCTTCTCCGAGACGTCGACCATCCGGGCCGCGCCGGCGGCGTCGACATGGGTCAGCTCCACGCCTGAACCCTACGTCCGGCGTGACGACGGTCGCCGCGGGGGCCTCGGAGAAGTGTGATCTCAATCACAGCGACACAACCAAGACGTTCCGAATCCGATCCGTGTCCGCGCCGTTATACGTACTTCTGACCAGGCAAAAACGGGGCCTACCACAGTTCCCTCGGATACTGAAGTTGATCATCGGACACGGAAGCGCTCCCGCTTTCGTGATCCGCCGGTCGGACGTACGGTCCGACCCGGCTCAGGCGGACTCCCCCATTGCCGCCCGGCCCCGGAACCGCAGCGCTCCCTGTCCGGCGGTGACGGCCCCCGAAGCACGAGCGGGACAGGGACGGAACAGTCGGCGGCCCCCCACCGCCGTCGCCCGCACCCCCGGGCGACATTCCGCAGGCGCCGCGACGGAGACGTGTCATGGCCCGTTACCGCGGCAAGCACCGCAAGCCGTCCACCGCCGGTCGCACGATCGCCCGCACCGCCCTCGCCGGTGCCGTCGCCGGTGCCCCCCTGGTCGTTCTCGCACCGTCGGCGAACGCGGCCACGGCCTCGGCCTGGGACCGTGTCGCCCAGTGCGAGAGCGGCGGCAACTGGAGCATCAACACCGGCAACGGCTTCTCCGGCGGCCTCCAGTTCACCGCGCAGACCTGGCGGGGCTTCGGCGGCACGCAGTACGCCCCGGCCGCCCACCAGGCCACCCGCGCCCAGCAGATCGCGGTCGCCGAGAAGGTGCTCGCGAAGCAGGGCTGGGGCGCCTGGCCCGTCTGCTCGCGCAAGGCGGGGGTGACCGGCGAGTCCGCCACGCCGAACAGCGCTCCGGCCGCCCCGGTGCAGCAGGTCCGGCTGAGCGCCCCGGCGGCGCCGTCGACGGGCACCTACACCGTCCAGGCGGGCGACACGCTGGGCAAGATCGCCCAGGCGCACGGGATGGCGAACTGGAAGGACCTGCTCGCCAAGAACCCCGCGCTGGTCTCGAACCCCAACCTGATCCTGCCGGGCAGCGTGCTCCAGGTCTGAGTCCTTCTCTCGCAGGCCTGGGCCGCGCCCGGACACCCGCCCACCCCGTCACCGCACCGGTGGCGGGGTGGTCGCGTGTCGGGAGGCCCGGGCTTCAGGAGTCGGCGCGGGCGCGGGCGAGCTGCTCGGGGGTGTCGACGTCGTCCGGACGGGCGACGTCGCCGCACTCGACCAGGACGAGGTCCGGATGCCCCTTCAGATAGGCCCGCGCTCCGGCGTCGCCGCGGGCCCCGGCCGCCACGGCGGCCCAGTGCTCGCGGCCGAGCAGCACGGGATGGGCGGGGTGCCCGTCGTAGGCCGCCCGGGCGAGCGCCCCGGGGGCGGCGAGGGCGGCGAGGCGGGCCACCGCGGCCGGCGTGACGCCCGGCAGGTCCACCAGGTGCACCACGACGGCTTCCGGGACCGGATCGGCCGCCGCCACCGCGGCGAGCCCGGCGCGCAGCGAGGAGCCCATGCCCTCCGCCCAGTCCGGCGCGAGGACGACCTCCGTGCCGGGCGGCACCAGCGGGCGCACACGCTCCGCCTCGGCGCCGAGGACGACGGTCGACGGGGCGCAGCCGCCCGCGGCCAGGACCCGCAGGGCCCGGCGGACGAGCGGCTCGCCCGCCAGCTCGACGAGGGCCTTCGGCCCGCCCATCCGCCGGCCGGCGCCGGCGGCGAGCAGCAGGCCCCCGGCGGGCACTACTTGTTGATCTCGGTGACGGGGTGCTCGTACGGGACCGTGTCGAGGGGGAACTCGACGTCGCCGAAGGGGGACATGTTGCCCTGCACCGGCCCGAGGAGCTCGGTCAGCGGGTGCTCGCCGTCCGGCAGGTCCGGCCAGTTCGGGTCGATGCGTCCGGCCTTCATCGGCTTCGCCACGGCTCTCCTCCACGGTGTCTCGTGCGCGTGCGACCCCAGTATCCCCGATCGGACGGCCGGGCGTGCCACCCGTCCCGGCGACTACCGTGGAGGGCGATGACCGCCCCCCTGGTCGACTGGCTGCGTGCCCAGGACGACGAGACCCTGGCCGCGCTCCTGCGGCTCCGGCCGGACCTGGCCGTGCCGCCGCCCGCCGACGTCACCGTGCTGGCGACCCGCGCCGGGATCCGGGCGTCGGTGCACCGCGCGAGCGACGACCTCGACACCGTGGCCCTCGCCGTGCTCGAGGCGCTCGTCGTGGCCGACGCCGACCACGTGGCCGTCGAGCGGGCCGAGATCGCCCGCCTGCTCGGGCCGGACGTCACCGCCGGGGCCCTCGACGCCGGGCTCGCGGCCCTGCGCGCCCGGGCGCTCGCCTGGGGGTCGGACGAGGGCCTGCGGGTGGTGCCGGCCGCGCGGGACGTCGTCCCCGCCTACCCGGGCAACCTGGGACGCCGCGCCGGTGGGCCCGCCGCGTCGAGCGAGCTGCCGGCGCTGCTCGCCGGGCTGCCGCCCGAGGAACGACGGGTGCTCGACGCGCTGGTCGCCGGCCCACCCCTCGGCCGCAGCCGGTCCGCGGCGGAGCCGGACACCCCGGTCGGGCGCCTGCTCGCCAAGGGCCTGCTGATCCGGCTCGACACCGAGACGGTCGAGCTGCCGCAGCAGGTCGGCGTCGCGCTGCGCGGCGAGCGGCCGATGGGCCGGATCGACGCCACCCCGCCCGCGTTGGCGACCCGCGAGCGGCCCGTGAGCCAGGTCGACGGCACCGCGGGCGGCGCCGCGATGGAGCTGCTGCGCCGGGTGGAGCGGCTGATCGAGCTGTGGGGCACCGCCCCGCCCACCGTGCTGCGCTCCGGCGGGCTGGGTGTGCGGGACCTGCGCCGGACCGCTCGCGAGCTGGAGACGGACGAGGCGGGCGCCGCGCTGGTCGTCGAGGTCGCGCTGGCCGCGGACCTGCTCGGGCAGAGCGACTCGCCCAACCCGGACTGGCTGCCCACCACCGCCGCCGACGCCTGGCTGGGCGCCGGCGTCGAGCAGCGCTGGGTCGCGCTGGCGCGGGCGTGGCTGGAGCTGCCCCGGCTGCCCGGGCTCGTGGGGCGCCGGGACGACGCGGACCGCCCGATCAACGCGCTGTCGGAGACGCTGCGCCGGCCGGTCGCGCCGCGGGACCGCCGACGGGTGCTGAGCGCCCTGGCAGACCTGCCGCCGGGCACCGCCGTCACCACCCCGGAGGCGTTGGGGGACCTGCTCGCCTGGCGCGCACCGCGGCGGGGCGGCCGGCTCCGGGACGAGATCGTCCGCTGGACGCTGGAGGAGGGCACGCTCCTCGGCGTCGTCGCCCTCGACGCGCTCGCCGCGCCGGGACGCGCCCTGCTGGCCGCGACACCCGGGGACAACGGGCCCGTCGTCGCCGCGCTGCGGGCCGTGCTGCCCGAGCCGGTCGAGACCGTGCTCCTGCAGGCCGACCTCACCGCCGTCGCACCCGGGCCGCTCGTCACGTCCCTGGCGCGCGAGCTGCAGCTGATGGCGGACGTCGAGTCCGCGGGCGGGGCCACGGTGTACCGCTTCTCCGAGGCCAGCGTGCGGCGCGCCCTCGACGCGGGGCGCTCGCCCGCGGACCTGAAGGACCTGCTGGAGGCCCGGTCGTCGACGCCCGTCCCGCAGGCCCTGACCTACCTGATCGAGGACGTCGGGCGGCGGCACGGCCGGCTGCGCGGCGGGGTCGCCTCGGCCTTCCTGCGCTCGGACGACGAGGTGCTGCTCTCCGAGGTCCTCGCGCACCCCGAGACCACCTCGCTGGAGCTGCGGCGGATCGCGCCGACGGTCGCGGTGAGCCCGGTGGCGCTCGCGGAGCTGCTCGACGGGCTGCGCGCCGCCGGGTTCAGCCCGGCCGCCGAGGACGCCACCGGTGGGGTGCTGGACCTCGGGCCGCGCGGCGCCCGCACGGACCCGCGCCGACCGCGGAGCCGGACGGTGCTCGCCGATCCCTCCGAGGAGCGGCTCGACGCGGTCGTGGCGAAGATGCGGGCGGGAGACGCGCTCGCCGCCGCCCGGCGCGGGGCCGGGAACGCGATGCCCGCCAACGGGTCCAGCCACACCCTGGCCACGCTGCAGGAGGCGGCGCGGGCGCGGCGCCAGGTGTGGATCGGGTACGTCGACGGCCACGGTGTGCAGGGCGAGCGGGTGCTCGCCCCGCTCACCGTCGGCGGCGGGATCGTCGAGGGGCGCGACGCGGTCGACGGGGAGGTCTACCGGCTGCCGCTGCACCGCATCACGCGGATCGCCCTCATCGAGAGCTGACGGCAGCCCTCACCGCGGGCCGACCGGGC
>NZ_JBHSQK010000053.1:0-26177 GCF_042658055.1 Pseudonocardia lutea | reverse complement strand
TCGACGACCGCCCGCTCCTCGGTGCTCAACGTGCTCATGCTCGACCCCTCGTCGCGCCTCTCAGAATTCTGCAGAATATAGAACTTGCCGCCGCGGCCCGGCCAGGCCGCACCGGTGTGAGACCGTCCACCCTGCTCCGGTCGACGCCCGCGCGCACCCGCTGAGCCGGTCGACCCTCGACCGCGCGCCGAGCACCCGCGATCATGGCGCCAGCCCACCGACCGGAGGTGCCCGTGCCCGAACCCCAGGCGGTCCTCGCCCCGCTGACCGAGAGCGCCGTGTTCCTGACGCTCGTGGTCGAGCCGGGTGGCGAGGCCGCGGTGCACGACCTGCTGCCCGACGCCGGCGGGATGATCCGGTCCGTCGGGTTCCGGATGCCCGAGGAGGGCCTGACCTGCGTGCTCGGCATCGGGTCCGACGCGTGGGACCGGCTCTTCGCCGGGCCCCGCCCCGCGCACCTCCACCCTTTCCGCGAGGTCACCGGCGAGCGGCACCACGCTCCGGCCACGCCCGGCGACCTGTTCCTGCACATCCGGGCCCGCCGCACCTACCCGTGCTTCGAGCTGGCCCGGCGGATCGTCGCGGCGTTCGGCCCGGCGGCGCGCGTGGCCGACGAGGTGCAGGGCTTCCGCTACTTCGACCGTCGCGACCTGCTCGGCTTCGTCGACGGCACCGAGAACCCGACGGGCCGCGCCGCGGCCGAGGCGGTACTGGTCGGCGACGAGGACCCGGACTTCGCCGGCGGCTCCTATCTGATGGTGCAGAAGTACCTGCACGATCTCGACGCGTGGTCCGCGATGAGCGTGGAGGACCGCGAGCTCACCATCGGCCGCCGCATGCTCGACGACGTCGAGCTCGACGACGCGACCAAGCCCGCCGACTCCCACGTCGCCCTGACGACGATCGAGGAGCCGGACGGTACGGAACGCCGGATCCTGCGGGACAACATGCCCTTCGGCTCGATCGCCGGCGGCGAGTACGGCACCTTCTTCGCCGGCTACGCCGCGGATCCGGCCGTGACCGAGGAGATGCTCACCCGGATGGTCGTGGGCGACCCGCCGGGCAGCTCCGACCGGATCCTCGAGGTGTCCCGGGCGGTCACCGGTGGCTTGTTCTTCACCCCGAGCGCGGATCTCCTCGACGACCCGCCGCCCCTGCCGCAGCGGGCGGAGCGGGCCCCCGCGGCGCCCGCTGCCGAGCGCCTTGCCGTGCCGACCATGGACCGCGCGGACCTGGGCATCGGCGGCCTGCGGACCCCGCGCTGACCTCGACGGGCACTCGCGCCGCCCGTCCGTGATCGACCAGCCCGGTCCCGGCCGGTCACTCCTGCGCGGCAGCCCCGACGAACTGGGCCCGGTACAGCCGGTGGTAGGCGCCGTCCGCGGCGAGCAGCTCCTCGTGCGTGCCCTGCTCGACGATCGAGCCCTCCTCCATGACCAGGATCAGGTCCGCGTCCCGGATCGTGGAGAGCCGGTGCGCGATCACGAAGCTCGTGCGGTCCGCCCGCAGCGCCGCCATCGCCCGCTGCACCAGCAGCTCGGTGCGGGTGTCGACGGAGCTGGTGGCCTCGTCGAGGATCAGCAGCGAGGGATCGGCGAGGAAGGCCCGGGCGATCGTGATCAGCTGCTTCTCCCCCGCGCTGACGCCGGTGCCCTCCTCGTCGATCACCGTGTCGTAGCCCGCGGGCAGGCTCCGGACGAACCGGTCGACGTAGGTGGCGCGGGCCGCCGCGAGGATCTCCTCCTCCGAGGCGCCCGGCCGACCGTAGGCGATGTTGTCCCGGATCGTGCCGTGGAAGAGCCACGTGTCCTGCAGGACCATCCCGACGCCGGAACGCAGGTCGGAGCGGGTCATCCGGGCGATGTCCACGCCGTCGAGCGTGATCCGGCCGCCGTCGAGCTCGTAGAAGCGCAGCACGAGGTTGACCAGCGTGGTCTTGCCCGCGCCGGTCGGCCCGACGATCGCGACGGTCTGGCCCGGCTCGGCGACCAGCGAGAGGTCCGTGATCAGCGGGCGCTCGGGCTCGTACCGGAACGAGACGTGCTCGAACGCGACCCGGCCGCGACGCTCGGTGCGCACCTCCGGCACGGCCGGGTCCGGGGTCTGCTCCTCGGCGTCGAGCAGGTCGAACACCCGCTCGGCCGACGCGACGCCGGACTGCAGCAGGTTCGCCATCGACGCCGCCTGGGTGAGCGGCTGGGTGAACTGCCGCGAGTACTGGACGAAGGCCTGCACGTCGCCCAGGGTGAGCGAGCCCGAGGCCACGCGCAGGCCGCCGATCACGGCCACGAGCACGTAGTTCAGGTTCCCGAAGAACATCATCGACGGCATGATGATCCCGGAGATGAACTGGGCCCGGAAGCTCGCGCCGAAGAGCGCCTCGTTCCTCGCCCGGAACTGTTCCTCGACCTCGGCCCGCCGGCCGAACACCCGCACCAGCTCGTGCCCGGTGAAGGCCTCCTCGATGTGCCCGTTGAGGATCCCGGTGTTGCGCCACTGCGCCACGAACTGCTTCTGCGAGCGCCGCCCGATCGCCCGGGTGAGCCAGATCGACACCGGCACGGTGACCAGCGCGACGAGGGCGAGCAGCGGCGAGATCACGATCATCATCGCGAGCACGCCGACGATCGTGAGCAGCGAGGTCAGCAGCTGGCTCAACGTCTGCTGCAGCGACTGCTGGACGTTGTCGATGTCGTTGGTGACGCGGCTGAGCACCTCGCCGCGCTGGCGGCCGTCGAAGTACCGCAGCGGCAGCCGGTGGATCTTGTCCTCGACCTCCCGGCGCAGCTCGAACACGGTGCGCTGCACGATGCCGTTGAGCAGATAGCCCTGCGCGTAGGAGAACACCGACGCGGCCAGGTAGATCGCGATCACGCCGAGCAGCACCAGCCCGAGCGCGCGGAAGTCGATCCCCTGCCCCGGCATCACGCCCTGCGACTCGATCAGCGTGGCGACGGTGTCGTTCCCCGCGGCGCGCGCCTGCGCGGCCGCCTCGGCGGCGGTGAGCCCCGCGGGCAGCTGCGCACCGATCACGCCGGCGAAGATCACGTCCGTGGCGTGGCCGAGGATCCGCGGGCCGACGACGTTCAGCGCCACGCTGACCACGCCGAGCGCGACGACGACCAGCACGCCGAGCCGCTCGGGCGCCAGCCGGCCGATCAGCCGGCGCGCCGAGGGCCCGAACGTGGCCGCCTTCTCCGTGGGCTGGCCGATGCCGCCCCAGGGCGGGCCGCCGCCGCGGCGCTCGGCGGCCATGCCGCGCGCGGCGGAGACGGTGTCGGCGTCCTGCCGGGGACGGCCGCCGGGAGCGGTCGTGGTCACGCGGCCTCCTCGACGGCGTGCTGGGACTCGACGATCTCGGCGTAGGTCGGGCAGCCCGCCAGCAGCTCCTCGTGGCGCCCGATCCCGACGACCACGCCGTCGTCGAGCACGACGATCCGGTCCGCCCCGGCCACCGTGGACACCCGCTGGGCCACGACCACCACGGTCGCCGCCGCCGTGACCGGGGCCAGCGCGGCCCGCAGCCGGGCGTCCGTGGCGAGGTCGAGGGCGGAGAACGAGTCGTCGAACAGGTAGATCGGCGGGCGTTTGACCAGCGCCCGGGCGATGGCGAGCCGCTGGCGCTGGCCGCCGGAGACGGTCGTGCCGCCCTGGGACACCGGCGAGTCCAGGCCCTCCGGCATCGCCCGCACGAACCCCTCGGCCTGCGCGATCCGCAGCGCCTCCCACAGCTGCGCGTCCGTGGCGGACGGGTCGCCGTAGCGCAGGTTGCTCGCCACCGTGCCGGAGAACAGGTACGGCTTCTGCGGCACCAGGCCGATCCGCCGCCACAGCTCCTCGGGGTCGAGGTCGCGGACGTCCACCCCGTCGACCAGCACCGCACCCCCGGTGACGTCGAACAGCCGCGGGACGAGCGAGAGCAGGGTGGTCTTGCCCGCGCCGGTGCTGCCGATGATCGCCGTGGTCTCGCCGGGGCGGGCGGTGAAGGAGATGCCGCGCAGCACCGGCTCCGCGGCGCCGGGGTACCGGAACGTCGCGTCGCGGAACTCCAGCACGCCCGCGGCGGCGGCCGGCACGACGGGCTCGAGCGGGGGCGAGACGGACGACTGCGTGGCGAGCACCTCGGTGATCCGCTCGGCGCAGACGGCGGCGCGCGGCACCATCATCGCCATGAACGTGGCCATCATGACGGCCATGAGGATCTGCAGCAGGTAGGCCAGGAACGCGGTGAGGGCGCCGATCTGCATCTCCCCCGCGTCGATCCGGATCGCGCCGAACCACAGCACGGCCACGCTGGAGACGTTGAGCACGAGCATCACGATGGGGAAGATCAGCGCCTGCAGCCGCCCGGCGGCCGTGGCCACCTCCGTGACCTCGCGGTTGGTCACGCCGAACCGGGCCCGCTCGTGGGGCTCGCGCACGAAGGCCCGCACCACGCGGATGCCGGTGATCTGCTCGCGCAGCACGCGGTTGACCGCGTCGATCCGCTCCTGCAGGAGCCGGAACCTCGGCACCATCCGCACGACGACGGCACCGATGCTCAGTGCCAGCACGGGCACGGACACCGCGACCAGCCAGGACAGCGCGGCGTCCTCCTGCAGCGCCATCACCACGCCGCCCACGCACATGATCGGCGCCGCCACGAGCATCGTGCAGCCCATCAGCACCAGCATCTGGACCTGCTGCACGTCGTTCGTGCTGCGGGTGATCAGCGACGGCGCCCCGAAGCGGTTCACCTCGCGCACGGAGAACTCGCCGACGCGGTGGAAGACCGCCGCCCGGACGTCCCGCCCGAAGCCCATGGCCGTGTGCGAGCCGAGCCAGACCGCGGCGACGGAGCAGACGACCTGGACGAGCGAGACGACCAGCATCCAGCCGCCGGTGCCGAGGATGTAGCCGGTGTCGCCGCGCGCGATGCCCCGGTCGATGATGTCCGCGTTCAGGCTGGGCAGGTAGAGCGCCGCCATCGTCCCGACGAGCTGCAGGACGACGACGAGGGTCAGCGGCCCGCGGAAGGGCCGCAGGTACCGCCGCAGCAGGCGCAGCAACATGCGTCGACACACCCCTGTCGTGAGAGGCCCGCCGCGGGCGGACGTGTGGTGGGAAGCCGACGATAGTCGCGGGGTCCGACGGTTCCGGCGGACGATCGTCGCGCCGTACGACGGTAGTCCGTCCGGCGCAGCGTGCCGAGCGGATTTCGCCGGCGGCGGAGATCGGACCGCGCGGTCGCCGGGGCACCGGGCCGTCGGACTACGTAGTTGTCGCACTGGCCGGTACGCCTCGGCCCGGCGCACCCTCGAGGTGCGGGCGGTGATCGGGAACAGCGCGGGAGGTCGGATGCGTCGACTGGTGGTGTGTTGCGACGGCACGTGGCAGAACGCCGCCGCGGACAGCAACGTGGCGCGGCTGCACCGGGCCCACCGCGCCGACCCCGGCTCGCCGCCGGCGAAGTACGTGCCCGGCGTCGGCACCTCGACGGTGAACCCCGTCGGCAACCTGCGCGCCGGGCTGACCGGAGCGGGGCTGGACCGCTCGATCATGGAGGGGTACCGCTTCCTGGTCGACACCTACCGCCCGGGCGACCGGATCTCGTTGTTCGGCTTCAGCCGCGGCGCCTACACCGCGCGCAGCCTCGGCGGGATGGTCGGCAAGGTCGGCATCGTCGACGGCACGGGCCTCGACCCGGCCGCCCGCGAGGACGCCGTCCGGCGCGCCTACCGCCGCTACCGGGACCTGCGGAAGGGTCCGGACGATCCCGACTGGGACACCGGCCTCGTCCTCTCCTACGAGGCCGGCGAGCCGACGTCACCGATCGAGTTCGTCGGCGTGTGGGACACCGTGGGCGCGCTCGGCATCCCGGCCTACGTGGGGATCCCCGACCTGCTCCACTCGCGGGAGCACTACCAGTTCCTCGACGTCACGCTGGACCCCCGCATCCCGGCCGCCCGGCACGCCGTGTCGCTCGACGAGCTGCGCGGTCCGTTCCGCCCCACGCTCTGGGACCCGCCCGCCCCCGGGCAGGACGTGGAGCAGGTCTGGTTCCCGGGCGACCACGGCGACGTCGGCGGCGGGTACCGCGAGAAGGGGCTCAGCGACACCGCGCTGGCCTGGATGGCGGCCGAGGCCGCGCACCTGACGTTCGACCTGCAGGCGGTCCCCGGGTTCGGGCCGTCGGCGACCGCGCCCTCGCACACCATGGCGGACGGGCTGGTCGGCGCGGCGCTGGAGATCGCCTTCCAGCCGCGCCCCCGCACCGTCCCCCGGGTCGACGCGGCCCGGCCCGAGCCGGCCGTCTCGGACGTCGCCCTGCAGCGCCAGGTCGGGCAGGGCTACCGCAGCACGACGACCCTCGCCGCGGGGCAGTCGGCCACGCTCGACGTCCCCGCCGACCGGGCGTGGACCGCGACCGGCCTCTGGCTGGAGAAGGGCGAGTACCGGTTCACTGCACAGGGCCGCTGGTCCAGCGCGGGACGCTCGTGCGGGCCGGAGGGCGGACCGGGCCGGTCGGGTCCGTTCGGCGGGCTGTTCTCCGCGCTGGAGCGCGGCCTGCGCCGGGTGGTCGGCGACGACCGGGCGGAGCTCGCCTTCACCCGCCGGCACGACGCCCTGCCGTGGATGTGCCTGATGGGTTCGGTCGCGGACGCGCCCACCCCGGACGGCGACGACACGGTGTTCGTGATCGGGACGGGGGCGACGGCGGAGGTCCCGGCCGAGGGCTACCTCTACGCCTATCCGAACGACGCCCTGGGCTGCTACGGCAACAACTCCGGGCTGGTCACGGTGCAGGTGGAGCGCCTGTCCTGATCGGACGGGCGGTCCGCGCTACGGTGCGTCCCCGTGACCGACGTCGACCTCACCGCCCGTGCCGCCGCGACCGGCGGCTCCCCCACCCTCCGCGCGTACCTGGCCAGGCCGGAAGGCGAGGGTCCGTGGCCGGGCGTGGTGGTGGTGCACGAGGCCTTCGGGCTCGACGCCGAGATGCGCCGGCACGCGGACCGGCTCGCCGCGCGCGGCTACCTGGCCCTGGCGCCGGACCTGTTCAGCGCGGGCGGCGCCCGCAAGTGCCTGGTCGCGACCTTCCGCGCCCTGCTCTCCGGGCAGGGGCGCGCCTTCGCCGACATCGAGGCCGCCCGTGCCGAGCTCGCCGGGAACCCCGACTGCACCGGCCGGGTCGGCGTCATCGGCTTCTGCATGGGCGGCGGGTTCGCGCTGCTCACGGCCTCGCGCGGGTTCGACGCCTCCTCGGTCAACTACGGGCAGCTGCCGAAGGACCTCGACGCCGCCGTGGCCGGGGCCTGCCCGATCGTGGCCAGCTACGGGGCGAAGGACGTCTCGCTCAAGGGCGCCGCCGGGAAGCTGGAGGCGGCGCTGACCCGGGCCGGCGTGCCGCACGACGTCGCCGAGTACCCCGCCGCCAACCACTCCTTCCTCAACGGGCAGCAGAACGGGCCCCGCCTCCTGCGGCCCCTGCTGCGGGTCGCCGGGCTGGGGCCCGAGCCCGAGAGCGCCGCCGAGGCCTGGGAGCGGATCGACGCGTTCTTCCGGACCCACCTCTCCTGATCCCGCGAGTCGGCACTTCCACGTCACCGAGATGCACATCCCGGGAGCTCCCGGGATCGCACGTCCGGTGACGTGGAAGTGCCGACTCGCGGGCATCAGGCAGCGGCGAAGGAGCGCTTGGACAGCCCCCACCAGAACCCGTCGATCGTGGCCTCGCGCGGGCCCTCGGGGTCGGTGGAGGCCCCGAGCGTCACGAAGAGCGGGGTGAAGTGCTCGACGGTCGGGTGGGCGTAGGGCATGCCGGGGGCCCGGTCGCGGTAGGCGGCCAGCGTGTCGACGTCGCCGCGGGCCAGGGCCTCGGCGGCCCACGCGTCGAACTGCCGCGACCAGCCCGGCGCAGGGCCGCCGGTGATCGCCTCGCGGGTGAGGAAGGGCAGCCCGTGCGTGGTGAAACCGGAGCCGATCACCAGCACGCCCTCCTCGCGCAGGGCCCGCAGCTTCGCGCCGAGGCCGAGCAGCGTCGTCGGGTCCGCGGTGGGCAGGCTCAGCTGCAGCACCGGGATGTCCGCCTCGGGGTACATGACCTTGAGCGGCACCCAGGCGCCGTGGTCGAGCCCGCGGCCGGTCTCGTGGACGTTCTCGCCGCTCAGGGCGCCGAGCACGCGGCGGGCGAGGGCGCCGGCCTCCGGGGTGTCGTAGCGCATCCGGTAGTACATCGGGTCGAAGCCGCCGAAGTCGTAGACCGGGGTGACGTGCGCGGCGCTGCTGGAGATCGCCAGCGGCGCCTCCTCCCAGTGCGCCGACACGATCAGCACGGCCCGGGGCCGCGGCAGGGACCGCGCCCAGGCGAACAGCTCCGCCATCCACGCCGGGTCCTCGAACAGCGGCGGCGCGCCGTGGCTGAGGTAGAGGGCGGGCAGCGGCCCGTCGGCCGGGGTCCACGGGGCGTGCTCACCGGCCTGCGCGACCCGGGCGAGGTGGGTCTCGTAGGGGTGCAGCGGCATCTCCGACTCCGTTCGTCCGACTTGTTCAACGTTCAATTGAACTCTCAAGGAAGATAGGCGACGCGGGAACGACTGTCAAAGGTCGCGATCGGGAACGCCTCCGGGGACAGCAGGGAGGAAGGTCATGCAGTACGTGAAGCTGGGGGCGACCGGGCTGGACGTCTCGCGGATCTGCCTGGGCGCGATGAGCTTCGGCGAGCCCGGGCGCGGCCGGCACGACTGGACGCTCGGCGAGGACGAGGCACGCCCGATCATCCTGCGCGCGTTCGAGGCGGGGGTGAACTTCGTCGACACCGCCAACGTCTACTCGGCGGGCGGCAGCGAG
Organism: Pseudonocardia lutea; assembly: GCF_042658055.1. Taxonomy (NCBI): domain Bacteria; kingdom Bacillati; phylum Actinomycetota; class Actinomycetes; order Pseudonocardiales; family Pseudonocardiaceae; genus Pseudonocardia; species Pseudonocardia lutea. The sequence goes on along the minus strand of NZ_JBHSQK010000053.1, from coordinate 17,348 downwards.
GAGATCCTCGGCAAGGTGCTCGCCGAGTACGGGCACCGGGACGAGATCGTGCTCGCCACCAAGGTCAACGGCCGGATGCGGCCCGGGCCCAACGGCCAGGGTCTGTCGCGCAAGGCGATCCGGAGCGAGCTCGACGCCAGCCTGCGCCGGCTCGGGGTGGACCACGTGGACCTCTACCAGATCCACCGGTGGGACCCGCACACGCCGATCGAGGTCACGATGGAGGCGCTGCACGACGTCGTGAAGGCGGGCAAGGTGCTGCACATCGGGGCCTCGTCCATGTGGGCCTGGCAGTTCGCGAAGGCCCAGCACACCGCCGAGCGGCACGGCTGGACGCCGTTCGCGACCATGCAGAACCACTACAACCTCCTCTACCGCGAGGAGGAGCGGGAGATGCTGCCGCTGTGCGCGGACCAGGGCGTCGGGGTGATCCCGTGGAGCCCGCTGGCCCGCGGGCGGCTGACCCGGCCGTGGGACGCGACCACCGCACGGACCGAGACGGACGAATTCGGCCGGAGCCTCTACCGGGACGAGGACCGCGTGATCGTGGACCGGGTCCTCGAGCTGGCCGAGGGCCGGGGTCTGCTGCCGGCGCAGATCGCGCTGGCGTGGCTGCTGAGCAGGCCCACCGTCACCGCGCCCATCGTCGGGGCCACGAAACGGCAGCACCTCGAGGACGCGCTCTCGGCCGTCGACGTCGCACTGACGGACGAGGAGGTCGCGTTCCTCGAGGAGCCGTACCGGCCGCACGAGGTGGCCGGCTTCGCCTGAGGGGTCGTGCCGCCGGTCACGCCGCGAGGGCGGCGTAGCGGCCGTCGTCGGCCACCAGCGACTCGTGCGTCCCCCGCTCGACGACGCGGCCGTGGTCGAGCACGGCGATCTCGTCGGCGTCGCGGACGGTGGAGAGCCGGTGCGCGATGGTGATCGTGGTGCGGCCCTTCGCCAGCTCGGCGAAGGCGCGCTGGACCGCCCGCTCGGTCTCGGTGTCCAGCGCGCTGGTGGCCTCGTCGAGGACCAGCACCTTCGGGTCGCGCAGCAGCGTGCGGGCGATCGCGATCCGCTGCTTCTCGCCGCCGGAGAACCGGTACCCGCGGGAGCCGACGACGGTGTCGTAGCCCTCCGGCAGGCTCGCGATCAGGTCGTGGACCTGCGCGGCCCGGGCGGCGGCCTCGATCTCGGCGTCGGTGGCGTCGGGCTTGGCGTGCCGCAGGTTCTCCCGCACCGTGGCGTGCAGCAGGTAGGTCTCCTGGCTCACCACACCGACGATCCGGGCGAGGTCGGCCAGACGCAGGTCCCGGACGTCGACGCCGCCGATCGTGATCCGGCCGGCGTCGGGGTCGCGCAGCCGCGGGACCAGCGAGGCGAGCGTCGACTTGCCGGAGCCGGTCTCCCCCACCAGGGCGAGGGTGGCCCCGGCGGGCACGTCCAGGTTCACGCCCGCGACGGCCGCGGTGTCGCTGCCCGGGTAGGCGAAGGTCACGTCCTCGAACCGGACGTGCCCGCGCACCCGCGCCGGGTCGACGGCGACGGGCTCGGCCGGGTCGTCGACCTCGACCGGCAGGTCCAGGTACTCGAAGATCCGGGCGAACAGGGCCAGCGAGCCGACCACCGAGACCCCCACGTCGAGCAGGCCCGTGAGCGGCCGGAACAGGCTGCCCTGCAGGCTCGTGAAGGCGATCAGCGTGCCGACGGTCATGACTCCGGCGGCGATCGGCAGGCCGGCCGACAGGTAGATCACCGCGGGGATCGCGGCGAAGACGATCGTCATCGTGGCCATCCGCCACCGACCGGCCAGCTGGCTGCGCAGCTCGAGGTCGACCAGCCGCTCCGACGACGCCGTGAAGCGCTCGACGAGGGCGGGGCCGGCGCCGAGGGTCTTGCTCAGCTGGATACCGGAGATCGAGAGGCCCTCCTCGATCGTCACGGTGAGGTCGGCGAGCTCGCGCTGCTGGCGCGCGGTGATGCTGCGGCGCATCCGGGCGACCCGCCGGGACAGCAGGACCGCGGGCGGCAGCACGAGCAGCGAGATCAGTGTGAGCTGCCAGGACAGGGCGAGCATCGCGACCAGGGTGGCGACGGTCGTGGTCAGGTTCGACGCGATCGACGTGGCCGTGCTGGTGACCACGGACTGCATGCCGCCGATGTCGTTGGTGATGCGGGACTGCACCTCGCCGGTGCGGGTGCGGGTGAAGAAGCCGAGCGACTGGCGCTGCAGGTGCGCGAAGACGTCCGCACGCAGCCGGTGCATGACCTGCTGGCCGACCCGGGTGGAGATCCAGGTCTGGACCACGCCGAGAGCGGCGGTCACGGCGGCGACGGCGACCATGCCGCCCACCAGCCAGGCCAGCAGGGGCAGGTCGTGGTCCGGCAGGGCGCGGTCGAGCACCTCGCGGAGCAGGAAGGGCGAGGCCATGCCCACCACGGACGAGGCGACGATGATCGCCACGACGAGGGCGAGCGGCCCGCGGTACGGGGTGAAGAGCCGGCCGATCCGGCGCAACGAGACCTCCCGGGCCTGNCCGACGGGGTGCGGCGGCCCGGGCGCCCGGGACGGTCCGGGCGGCCGGACGACTGGAGCTGCGGATCCAAGTAGGTGTCCCCTTTCGACGTTCTGCCGAGGCAGTTACTGAGGTTACCTCAACATGAGGGAACAACACGGTCCGCTGGTACGATATTCCGCGTGGCCGAGGGCGAGGAGACGCTGGGCGAGGCGTTCTGGGCCGTCGCCCGCCTGATGCGCAGCCGGTCGAAGCAGGCGCTCGCGCCGTGGGACGTCACGCCCTCGCAGTTCCGCGCGGTCGCCGTGCTCGCCCGGCACGGCGCGCTGCGGCTGTCCACGCTGGCCGAGCACCTGCGGATCGCCCCGCGCTCGGCCACGGAGGTGGCCGACGACCTGGAGGAACGGGGCCTCGCCGCGCGCAGCCCCGACCCGGCGGACCGGCGGGCCACGCTCGTCGGGCTGACCCCGAAGGGCGTCGAGCTGGCGCGCGAGGTCCGCGCGGCGCGGCACGCGGAGTCCGAGAGCCTCTTCGCCGAGCTCGACGAGCACGACCGGGCCGATCTCGCCCGGATCCTGCGCCGGCTGCGCGCGGCCGGGACGGATCCGCAGGCGGACCGGCCCGGTCCGGCCGGGCCCTCCGCCGCGGGCGAGGTGCAGCCCGGGGCCGGAACGGGAACCTCGTCGCCGTGAACCGCTTCACCACGACCACGGAGTCGGAGGCCGTCGTCGCCGCCGACCGGGCGGCCATCTGGGCCGTGCTCACCGACCCGGCGCTGCTCCCCCGGCTCACCCCGCTGCTGACCGGTATCGAGACGGACGGCGACCTCTGGCGGTGGAGCATGATGCGCCTGGCCGTCCTCGGCGTCGGGATCCAGCCCACCTTCACCGAGCGGATGCGGTTCACCGAGGGCCCCGAGGAGTCCCGCATCGACTTCACGCACGAACCGCCGCCGGACACGCACGAGTTCACCGGCGCCGAGGGCTGGTACCTGCTGCGCGAGGCCCCCGGCGGCACGCACCTGGCGATCCGGCTGACGCTGCACGTGGAGCTGCCGCTGTCCCGGCTGGCCTCGCCGGCCGTCGTCGGGCTGATGAACGTGACGCTGCAGCACACCGGCGACCGCTTCGTGGCCAACCTGCTCCGCCACCTCGACGCCGACGAGGTCCCGGGCAGCCGCGTCAGCCGCTGACCCGGGCACACCCCGGAACGGGCCCCAGGAGTGAGATCCGTCTACCCCTCGCGGTTAGACCGGGCTACCGTGGCGCCGCATGGACGCCGTGGGCCCTGCTGCCGGCCACTCCGCACCCTCGCCCCCGGCGCTGACGGAGGCGTCGGAGGCGTCGGAGGCGTCGGAGGCGAACCGTCGCGGGCGCGGGCAACCCCTGCGGGGTGCGGGTCTGCGGGCACGGCTGGCGGTCGCCGGTCCGGCCTTCGTCGCGGCCATCGCCTACATCGACCCGGGCAACTTCGCGACGAACTTCGCGGCCGGTTCGCAGTACGGCTACCTGCTGCTCTGGGTGATCGTCGGGGCGAACCTGCTGGCCATGCTGGTGCAGACGCTGTCGGCCAAGCTCGGACTGGCCACCGGGCGGAACCTGGCCGAGCTGTGCCGTGACCGGTTCCCCCGCCCGGTGAGCTGGGGGATGTGGGTCCAGGCCGAGGCGGTCGCCATCGCCACCGACCTGGCGGAGGTGCTCGGCGGGGCGATCGCCCTGCAGCTGCTGTTCGGGATCCCGCTGTTCACCGGCGGCGTGATCACCGGGGTCGTGGCGTTCGGGCTGCTGGCCCTGCAGAGCCGCGGGCACCGGCCCTTCGAACGGGCGATCTTCCTGCTGTTCCTGGTCGTGCTCGTGGGGCTGTTCGCCACGCTGTTCCGGGTCGACGTCGACGGGGCCGATGCCGCGGCCGGGCTGGTGCCGCGGTTCGCCGGCACCGACAGCCTGCTGCTCGCGACCGGGATCCTCGGCGCGACCGTGATGCCGCACGTGATCTACCTGCACTCCGCGCTCACCCAGCGTCGCCTGCGCGCCGACGGTCCCGAGCAGCAGCGCTTCATCCTGCGCACCACCCGGATCGACGTCCTGGCCGGGATGGGCACGGCGGGGCTGATCAACGTCTCGATGCTGCTCATCGCGGCCGCGGTGTTCGCCGGCTCGCCCCTTCCCGGGACCGACACGCTCGCCGGCGTGTACGCCGGGCTCGGGGTCGCCGTGGACGAGTGGGCCGCGCCCGCCTTCGCGATCGCGCTGCTGGCCTCCGGCTTCGCCTCCTCGGGAGTGGGCACCTACGCGGGCCAGGTGGTCATGCAGGGCTTCATCCGCCGCCACATCCCGCTGCTGCTGCGGCGGGCGCTGACCCTGGCGCCGGCCCTGGTCGTCCTCGGCGTGGGCGTCGAGCCGACCGAGGCCCTGGTGTGGTCCCAGGTCGTGCTGTCGTTCGGGATCCCGTTCGCGCTGGTGCCGCTGGTGCTGTTCACCCGCCGCCGCGACCTCATGGGTCCGCTGGTCAACAGCCGGTCGACCACTGCAGCGGCGGTCCTCGTCGCCGCCCTGATCATCGCGCTGAACGTGTTCCTGCTCGTCGAGTTCGCGACCGCCTGATCAGCAGCGGCGACTCCACGACTCGGGATCACGGGATGACGAGCCCGCCCTCCCCCGCGGTGTCGTCGAGCTCGCTCACGGCCAGGCCCAGCGCGGTCCGGCGCGGCGGGACGCCGTCGGTCAGCCAGCGGTCGAGCAGCAACCGGACCTTGTCGGCCATCTGCGTCCGCAGCGTGCGGAAGGACTCCTCGGCCGTGACGGCGTCGTCGCGCGTCGTGCCGACCCGGCCGAGCAGCAGCCACCAGGCCCACGCCGCGGCGCCGGCGTTGGCCACGAAGTCCGGCACCACGCAGACGCCGCGGGCGGCGAGCATCGCCTCCGCCTGCGGGGTGGTGGCGGCGTTCGCGGCCTCGACGACGACCTTCGCGGCCACGTCGAAGCTGTTGTCCGGGGTGATCGCGTAGGAGATCGCGGCCGGCACGAGCACGTCCGCCGGCAGACCGACGACGGCGGCGCGGGGCAGGAGCTCGACGCCGGCGGGCAGTCGGGTGCGGTCGATCTCCCCGAAGCCGTCGCGCTGCGCCAGCAGGGCGGGCACGTCGAGACCCGCGGGGTCGTGGAGGGTGCCGGCCGCATCCGCCAGCGCGACCACGCGCATGCCGGCCTCGTGCAGGTACCAGGCGGCGGCGCCGCCCATGGTGCCGACGCCCTGGATCGCGACGGTGGTGCCCTCGACGGCCCAGCCGAACGCGGCCGCCGCGCCGAGACAGGCGTGCGCGACGCCGTACCCGCCGATCACGTCCCCGAGCAGGCCGCCGGGCACCCGGGCGGCGAGGCCCTGCCGGACCCGGTCCAGGGTGGCCGCCGGGTCGGCGGAGCGCCGGATGGCCGCGTGGTAGGACTGGCCCAGGCCGATCCGCTCGAACACCTCGTCGATCAGGTGCTGCGGCACGCCGAGGTCCTCGGCGGTGACCCAGTGGGCGTCGATCCACGGGCGCATGGCCCGGCAGAAGCGCTCGAGCACGCCGACCGCGCGCGGGTCCTTCGGGTCGAAGTCGATGCCGCCCTTGGCCCCGCCGACGGGCAGGTCGAAGGCCGCGGTCTTCGCGGCCATTCCCCGGGCCAGGTCCTCGACCTCGGACAGCGTGCAGCCGGCGCGCATCCGGGTCCCGCCGGTGGCGATGCCGGAGCGCAGGGTGTGGACGACGAGGTGGCCGCGGGCGCCGGTGACGGGGTCCGTCCACGTCACGCGCAGGTAGGGTTCGCGGTCCCGCGCGGCGGGAACGGGCGCCGCGGCCGGGGCCGTGCGCACCCCGACCGGCGTCCCCGGTGATCCCATCGGCTCCTGCATCGTGGTCACGTGGCTGCCTCCCGGACGTCCGGCGGGTCGGGGCACGCCGGACCGCGCCGGGTCCCGTCCGGGGCGGCGTGGGGGTCGTGCCGGGGTGGCCGGTGATCTCGCCGGCGCCCCCACTGTGCGGCAGCGGGGCCGGCGGCGTCCATCAAGGAATCGTGGAGGGTCGCGTTCACGGTTCCTGCACGAGCGCGATCATCCGCCTACCGTGGGCCGCGTGGAGCTGTCCCTGTCGCGCCTGCGCATGCTCCGCGAGCTGCACCGGCGGGGCACCGTCACCGCCGCGGCGGCGGCGCTGCACTACACCGCCTCGGCCGTGTCGCAGCAGCTCGCCCAGCTCGAGCGGGACGTCGGCGGCACCCTCTTCGAGCGGCTCGGCCGCCGGGTGCAGCTCACGGAGCTGGGCATGGTGCTCGCCGAGCACGCCGAGGAGATCCTGGCCTCGGTGGAGCGCGCCGAGCTCGCCGTGGAGGAGGCCCAGCAGGCGCGGTCGGTGCGGCTGACGGCCGGCGTCTGGGCCTCGGTGGCCTCCGGCCTGCTCCCCGATGCGCTGGCCTCGCTCGCCGCCCATCATCCCGGCATCCAGGTGCGCACCCGCGAGCTCGCACCCGAGGAGACCGCGGGTGCGGTCCGGGACGGCGCCCTCGACTTCTCCTTCGTGATCGACTACTCGGGGCACCCCATGTCCTGGGACCCCGCGTTGACCCGGGAGGTCGTGGCCGTCGAGCGGCTGTACGCGGCGGTGCCGGCCGGGACCGTCCCGGGGGCGACGGCCACCCTCGGCGAGCTGGCCGACCAGCCGTGGATCCTCGCCGGCCCGCGCTCGCACTTCGGCCGGGCGGTGCGCGTCGCCTGCCGCCGCGCCGGCTTCGAGCCCGCCACCACCCACGAGGTCGAGGAGCAGTTCACGGCCCTGGCCCTGGTCGCGGCCGGGCTCGGGGTCACGCTGGTCTCCGACCTCGGGCTGGTTCAGCGCCCGCCCGGGACGGACGACGCGATCGACGTCGTCGCCCTGACCGAGCCCGTCATGCGGACCGTGTCGATCGCCTACCGCACCCGGGCCACCCGGCGGCCCGCACTGCACCTGGTGATCGCCGCGGTGCGGGAGGCGGCCGCGGCGAAGGGGCTGGGCGCGGAGGCGAGCTTCGGCCTGCCGGCCGGCGCCGTCGATGCCGCGGACCCGCGCGGGCCGCGGCTCCCGCTCCCCTGACGCGAGCGGGTTCGGAGGGCCCTCGTCAGCTCGCGGTGACGAAGGCCTCGCGCTCGGCGGGCGTCCCCTCGCGCAGGGCGAGCACCGCGGCGAGCGTGACCAGGCACATGAGGAACATGTAGGCCGACACCGACAGCGAGGTCCCGGTGACCGCGATCAGCCAGGTCGCCAGCAGCGGCGCGAACCCGCCGCCGAGGATGGCGCCGAAGGCGTAGGCGAACGAGACGCCCGAGTAGCGGACGGGCGCGGGGAACATCTCCGCGTAGGTGGCGGCCTGCGGGCCGTAGGTGAGCCCGAGGCCGAAGGCCAGCACGACGACCGCGACGACCAGCAGGCCGACCGAGCGGGTGTCGAAGAGCAGGAAGAACGGGAAGCACCACGCGCCCAGCGCGACGATGCCGATGAGGTAGGTGCGCCTCCGTCCCCAGGTGTCCGACCACCGCCCCGCCAGCAGCGTGAACACACCCCAGGCCACCGCCCCGACCATGCCGACCACCAGCATCGTCGTGCTGGAGAGGCCGAGCTGGCGGGTGCCGTAGGAGGTGATGAAGGCGATCAGGATGTAGCCGATCATGTTGTTCGCGACGAACAGCCCGATCGCCACCAGCAGCTCGCGCTTGTCGCGGCGCAGCACCTCGGCCAGCGGGGCGGAGCGGCGCTCGCGGCGCTGGCGCAGGTCCTCGAACACGGGGCTCTCGGCGACCCGCGCCCGCACCCAGAACCCGACGGCGATCAGCACGATCGACAGCAGGAACGGGATGCGCCAGCCCCACGCCTGGAACTGCTCCGGGGTGGTCGTCGCGGACACCGCGAAGAACACGAGGTTGGCCAGCAGCAGGCCGATCGGCACGCCGATCTGCGGGTAGGCGCCGTAGTAGCCGCGGCGCCCGGGCGCGGCGTGCTCGACCGACATCATCGCCGCGCCGCCCCACTCGCCGCCGGCCGACAGGCCCTGCAGCATCCGCAGGCAGACCAGCAGGATCGGCGCCGCGACGCCGATCGACGCGTACGAGGGCAGCAGGCCGACCCCGACCGTCGAGAGGCCCATCAGCAGCAGCGTGCCGACCAGCACCGGCTTGCGGCCGAACCGGTCGCCGAGGTGCCCGGACACCACGCCCCCGATCGGCCGGGCGATGAAGCTGACGCCGATCGTGGCGAAGGAGGCCAGCAGCGCCGCGGTGCCGTCGAGGCCCGGGAAGAACTGCTTGCCGAACACCAGGCCGGCGGCCGAGGCGTAGACGAAGAAGTCGTACCACTCGATCGTCGTGCCGACGAGGCTCGCACCGATCACGCGGCGCAACTGCCTGGAGGGCGGGTGGACGGTCGGTGCGGCCGACCCCGGGCTCTGCGTCATCGGAAATCCCCTCGTTCCCGGCGCTGGGAAACCGGTCAAAGTTTTGACCGACCGGAACGGTAACCCCTCCGGCGCGCGCCGGCCAGGGGTGGGCCGGAGTCGGTGGGGTGCGGGGCCGCTCAGCGGCGGTTGACCCAGTCCGCCTCGTGGGCCGCGGCCGCCAGCTTGGCCAGCAGCGCGTTGAGGGTGGCGAGGTCCTGGGGGTCGAGCAGCCGCGCCCACTCGGTCTCGCGGGCGTTGTGCCGCAGGAAGGTCTCGTCGATCGCCGCGGTGCCCTTCTCGGTGAGGGCGAGGACCACGGAACGGCCGTCGGCCGAGCCGGGCGTGCGGTCGAGCAGGCCGGCGGCGCTGAGGGTGTTGGTCAGGCTGGAGACGGCGGCCCGGCTCATCCCGGACAGCTCGGCGACCCGCCGGGACTCCTGCGGCCCGGCCACCCAGATCGTGAAGAGCAGCCGCCAGGCCGACCAGCTCCAGCCCGCCGGCCGGTGCACGGTGGACTCCAGGTCGTAGACCAGCCCGCTCGCGACCCGGGTGAGCAGCAGGACCATGGCCATCGCCGAGCGGTCCGTCCCGGGCAGGCGGCGCTGCGTCTCGTCGATCGCGAGGCCGGCGAGGGACAGGAAGTCGCTGTCGGGCGGGGGATCGACGGGCACGGCCGGATCCTACGGCCGCCCGGCCGGGCGCCGGTCCGTCGACGGCTCGGCGAGCCGCGCCAACGCGGGGGCCATCCGCATCGGGACAGACTCGACCATCGAGATGGCGGTGCTGGACCGCACGACGCCGTGGCAGCGCAGCACGGCGAGGGTGATGCGGTGCAGGTCCGCGGTGTCGCGGGCGACCACCCGGACCAGCAGGTCGCCGTCGCCGGTGATGGCGTGCACCTCGCAGACCTCCGGCACCTCGGTGAGGTCGGCGAGGGTGCGGTCGGAGTCGGCCTGGTCGATGGCCAGGGTGAGGAAGGCGAGCACCGGGTAGCCGGCGCGCTCGTGGCGCACCCGCACGGTGACCGGCGACAGGGCGCCGTCGGCCTCCAGCCGGCGCAACCGCGTCTGGACGGTGTTGCGGGCCAGTCCGAGCCGCGCCGCGAGCGCGACGACGGTCGCCTGCGGCTCGGCGTCGAGCGCGAGCAGGATCCGGGCGTCGGTCCGGTCGAGCATGGTGACCACTCCTGCCGTGTGTCTGCGATCCTTCTTGCGCATTCTGCATCATTAGCGGGTCGTCTGTTGCGCAGGACGCGCGGTGGGCGTGTCCTGGGTCCATGGTCACCGTCGCGCAGTACCTCGCCCACCGGCTGCATGCGCTCGGCGCCCGGCACCTCTTCGGCGTGCCCGGCGACTTCAGCCTCTCCCTGCTCGACTCCGCCCTGGGGACCGGCCTGCTCGAGTGGGTCGGTTCACCCAACGAGCTGAACGCCGGCTACGCGGCCGACGCCTACGCCCGCACCCGCGGGGTCGGCGCGCTGGTCTCCACGTTCGGTGTGGGCGAGCTGTCGGCGATCGACGCCGTGGCGGGCGCCTACGCGGAGAACGTCCCGCTCGTGCAGATCACCGGCGCGCCGCCGCGGACCGCGGCGGAGCGCGGGGCGCTGCTGCACCACACGCTGGGCGACGGCGACTTCGGCCGCTTCGCCCGCGCCTACGCCGAGGTGACCGCGGACGGCGCCGTGCTCACGGCCGTCGACGCGGCCGACCGGATCGACGCGGTGCTGGCCACCGCCGTGCGCGAGCTGCGGCCCGTCTACCTGGCGATACCCGCCGACGTCGCCCTCGCGCCGGTGGACCCCGCCCGGCTGGCGCGCCCGCTGCCCGTCGCGGCCGCCGACCCGGCTGCCGTCGGGGAGTTCCGCCGCGCCTGCGCCGCCCTGCTCGAGAGCGCCGAGAGTGCCGCGGTGATCGCCGGGCACCTGGTCGAGCGCACGCGCACCCAGGAGGCGCTCCGGCGGCTCGTGCACGCCGCCGCCTCCCCGGTCGTCACGCTGACCAGCGGTCGCGGCGCGATCGCGGCCGACGACCCGTTCTTCGCGGGCGTCTACGTCGGCGAGATCGGGGCCAAGCGGGCGGTGCTGGCGGTGGAGACCGCGGACGTGCTGATCGAGGCCGGCACGCTGATGGCCGACGCCGTTACCGGGATGTTCACCCACCGCGACGACCCGGCGCGCACCATCCACCTCGGCGTGCGCGGCGCGCGGGTCGCCGGCGTCGAGGTCCCCGGCGTGCCCTTCGCGACCGCCCTGGACGTGCTCGCCGGCCTGATGGACGGGCGCCTGCGCCGCGAGCTGCCCGACCTGCCGGCCGCCGGCCCCGCGGAAGGCGCCGCGCTGGACCAGGCCACCCTGTGGGCGACGCTCGAACGCCGCCTCCCGCGGAACGCCCGGCTGGTCACCGACATCGGCACCTGCTTCTGGGGCGCGGCCGGGATCACCCTGCCCGCCGGCGTCGACGTCGTCGCGCAGCCGGTGTGGTCGTCCATCGGGTACGCCCTGCCGGCCACCCTGGGCTGTGCGCTGGCCGACCCGGCCCGCCGCCCGGTGCTGGTGATCGGCGACGGCGCCGCGCAGATGACGGTGCAGGAGCTCGGCTCGCTCGCCCGGTGGGCGAACCCCGTCGTGGTGGTGGTCGACAACTCCGGCTACACCATCGAGCGCGCCCTGCAGAGCCCGCAGGCGGTGTACAACGACGTCGCGGCCTGGGACTGGTGCGCCCTGGCCCGTGCCTTCGCCCCGGGCGCCGACCTGCGCACGGCGAGGCCGGCCACGCCCGCCGAGTTCGACGCCGCGCTGGTCGAGGCGCTCGCCGACGACCGGATGTCGGTGCTCCACGTGCGCCTCGACGCCCTGGACCTGCCGGCCGGGTTGCGGGGCCTCGCGGACCGCCACCACGGCCGCTGACACGCGTGAGCAACGGTGGTGAGCCGGCGTCCCGACAGGTGTGACGCCGACCACATCGTCTGCCATGCTGACGGCATGCGTTCCGCCTTCGCGCACACCGCCGAGATCGAGCTCGCCGAGGACGGCGACCGGGCCGCCCCGGGCGCGGCGATCACCGCCGCGCTGTGCGGGACCTGGGAGCACGAGCCGCCGTGCCCGATCGCCGCGCACCGCACGGCGTCGTCCCGCAAGGGCAGCCGCGTCCGGCTGCGGGTGCTCTTCGCCTGCGACGTCGACCTGGAGGACGAGGTGCGCAGCCGGATCGACGCCGCCCTGGCCCGCGGCCTGCTCACCGGGCCGGACGGCACCGTCTCCCGGTGGTCGCTCCGCGACGCCCTGCCCGGTCACGTGGAGGAGTGCGAGCGGGCCGACGCCGAACGGCTGCTCACCGCCGACGCCTGACACCGGGGCGGCCACCTCCGCGCCGCGCTCCCGGTCGCCGTCCGACCGTGGTCGCCGCGGGGGCCGGGCCGGGCCCTACGGTCGGCGGGTGGCGCTCCCCCGCTCGCGACTCCGCCCCACCGCCCGCGCCGCGTGGGCCGGTGCCGCCGTGCTGGTCGCGCTGCAGCTCGCGGTGCTCGCACTCTGGCCCGGCGCGCACGCGCTGATGATCGACCTGCAGGTCTACCGGGCCGGCGGCGAGCACCTGCTGGACCACCGGCCCTTGTACGCCGGCGGGGTCCTGCTCGACCTGCCGTTCGTGTACCCGCCCGTGGCCGCGGTGCTGTTCGTGCCGCTGGCGCTGCTGCCCGTGCCCCTGCTGAAGATCCTCTGGACCGCGCTCGGTGTGGCGCTGCTCGTGCTCGTGGTCCGGCGGGCGGCGGCGCTCGCCGGTGCGGCGCTGCGGCCCGGCACGGTCGCGCTGCTGGTCGCGGCCGCACTCTGGCTGGACCCCGTGCGCACGACCTTCTACCTGGGGCAGATCAACGTCGTGCTGCTCGCGCTGGTGCTGCTCGACCTCACCGGCCGGCCGTCGCGGTGGCGCGGCGCGGGGCTGGGGCTGGCCGCGGCGCTCAAGCTCACGCCCCTGCTGTTCGTGGTGTTCCTGCTGCTCACCGGGCGCCGCCGGGAGGCCGGTGCGGCCGTCGGGACGTTCGCCGCCGCAACCGGTCTGGGGTTCGCCCTCGCGCCCGCCGAGTCGGTGCAGTACTGGCTGCGCGGGACCTTCGCGGCCGTGAACCGGATCTCCGACGTCGCGGCCACCAGCAACCACTCCGTCGACGGCCTGGTGGCCCGGGTCCTCGGTGCGGATCTGCCCGTCTACCTGGCCCTGGCCGGGCTGCTGACCGCGGCCGCGCTGGCCGTCGCGGTGCGGGCGCACCGGCGGGGCGAGGACCTGCTCGCGCTCATCGTCGTCGGGCTGGCCTCGGCGGCCGTCGCCCCCTTCGCCTGGTCGCACCACTTCGTCTGGTGCGTCCCGCTGCTCGTGCTCCTCGTCGTCCGCCGGGCACGGCTCGGCCTCGCGGCGCTGCTGCTGGTCACCGCGGCCGTGCTCACGAAGCTGCCGGGCCCTGCCGTGGGCCCGATCCCCGCCACCGGCGCGATCTCCCTGCAGCCCGACGTCTACCTCGCCGGATTCGTCGCCCTTCTGGCCGCGATCGCCGTTCTCCAGACCCGACCGGAGCCGCAGTATGGGTCCACGACGTCGATCCAGCGGCGCAATTCGGACATTGTGGAACCATAACGCCCACCTTCCGAAGGGCACGCGCCCACGGTCTTCCATCTGAAGATCTGTGCATGCGAGCATCGCGTTCGTGACCGCTCCCCCGGCGCCCGCGGCGCGCACCCGCTTCGACCGCACGGACCGCCGGCACCTCGCGGCGATGGCCGCGGTGATCCTGCTGCTCACGCTGGGCGGCTGGACGCTGCTGGCCTCGGTGGTCGCGCCGCAGCACCTCGCCCTGGCCTCCGGCGGCACCTTCGGCCTCGGCGTCGGGCTCACCGCCTACCTGCTGGGCATGCGGCACGCCTTCGACGCCGACCACATCGCCGCCATCGACAACACCACGCGCAAGCTGGTCGGCGAGGGCAAGCGGGCGCGCGGCGTCGGGTTCTGGTTCTCGCTGGGTCATTCCTCGGTCGTGTTCGTCCTGGCGCTGCTGCTCGCCCTCGGCGTGCGGTCGCTGGTCGGCGAGCTCGGCGACGACTCGTCGTCGGCCAAGGAGACCCTCGGGCTGGTCGGAACCCTGGTGGGGGGCGGGTTCCTGGTCCTGATCGGGCTGCTCAACCTGCAGGCGCTGGTCGGCATCGCCCGCGTGTTCGCCCGGATGCGCACCGAGCCGCTCGACGACGCGGCCCTCGAACGCCACCTCGCCGCCCGCGGCCTGCTGGCCCGGATCCTCGGCCGCGCCCTGCGCGCGGTGTCGAAGCCCTGGCACATGTCCGTGGTCGGGTTCGTGTTCGGCATCGGGTTCGACACCGCCACCGAGGTGACGCTGCTCGTCCTGGCCGGCGGCGCCGCGGCCGCCCAGCTGCCCTGGTACGCGATCCTGGTCATCCCGGTGCTGTTCGCCGCCGGGATGAGCCTGTTCGACACCGCGGACGGGGTGTTCATGTCCGCCGCCTACCAGTGGGCCTTCGTCACCCCCGTCCGGAAGGTCTTCTACAACCTCACGGTCACGGCGCTCAGCGTGCTGGTCGCCCTGGTGATCGGGCTGGTCGAGCTGCTGCAGCTGCTGGGCGAGAAGCTGCACGTCACGACGGGGCCGCTCGCCGCCCTCGCCGGGCTCGACCTCGAGGTGGTGGGCTACCTCGTCGTCGCCCTGTTCGTGCTCACCTGGCTCGGGGCGCTCGCGGTCTGGCGCTACGGCCGGATCGAGCAGCGCTGGGCCGTGGCGGACTGATCGCGGTAGAACGTGCGCATGCAACGCGCCGCGGTGGTGACCGGAGCGGGATCGGGGCTGGGCCGGGTGATCGGCCGGGCCCTCCTGGAGGACGGGTGGGCGGTCGCCCTGGCGGGACGGCGGCCCGAGCCGCTCGCCGAGACCGCGAAGGGGTTCGACGCGGCGCTCGTCGCGCCCACGGACGTCGCCGACGAGGAGTCGGTCGCCGCCCTGTTCCACGCGGCCGTCGAGGCCTGGGGCCGGGTGGACCTGCTCGTCAACAACGCGGGAACCTTCGGCCCCTCCGGCACGCCGGACGAGATCGAGGTCGCCGACTGGCGCGCGGCGGTCGACACCAACCTCACCGGCTCGTTCCTCTGCGCGCGGGAGGCGTTCGCGGTGATGCGCGAGCAGGACCCGCAGGGCGGCCGCATCGTGAACAACGGCTCGATCTCGGCGCACGTCCCGCGCCCGGGCAGCGCGGCCTACACCGCGACCAAGCACGCGATCACCGGGCTGACCCGGTCGCTCTCGCTCGACGGCCGCCCCTACGGCATCGCGTGCGGGCAGATCGACATCGGCAACGCGGCCACCGACATGACCGCCGGGATCGCCACCGGCGCCCGCCAGGCGGACGGGTCGGTGCGGCCGGAACCGACCTTCGACGCCCGGCACGTCGCCGACGCCGTCCGCTACATGGCGAACCTCCCGCTCGACGCCAACGTCCAGTTCCTCACGATCACGGCCACGACCATGCCGTTCATCGGGCGGGGCTGATCACACCCCGGGCGGACACGCCCTGTCCGTCCCAGCACTAGGGTCGGTGCACGACCCCGCGAGAGGAGAGACGGATGAAGACGCGGCTGAACTGCCCCTGCGGCGAGCAGATCCAGGGCACGGACGAGGACGACCTCGTCGCCAAGACCCAGGCGCACCTCAAGGAGAAGCACCCCGGCCACGAGTACTCGCGCGACGAGATCCTCTTCATCGCGTACTGACCGCTACCGATCGGCCTGCCACGGGACGAAGGGCGGCAGCGCGCTGGCCCGGCCGGTGAACTCCGCCGGCCGCTTCTCCAGGAAGGCGCGCACGCCCTCCTTCCCGTCGGCGATCGAGGTGTAGAACATCGCGAGCGAGTCCACGCGGTGCGCCTCGACGGGGTGCGGCGCCGCGCTGTTGCGGTACATCATCTGCCGCATCAGCGCCGTGGCGACCGGCGAGTGCCCGTCGACGAACTTCCGGGCGAGCGCGTACGCCGTGTCCAGCAGCTGGTCGGCGGGGACGACGGAGCGGACCAGGCCGCCGTCGAGCGCCTCCTGCGCGCTGAGGATGTCGGCCGAGTAGACCCACTCCAGAGCCCGGCTGATCCCCACGATCCGCGGCAGGAACCAGGTCGAGGCCGCCTCCGGCACGATCCCGAGCCGGCCGAACACGAAGCCGATCCGGGCGTCCTCCGACGCCAACCGGACGTCCATCGGCAGGGTCATGGTGGCCCCGATGCCCACGGCCGCGCCGTTGATCGCGGCGATGACGGGCTTGGTGCAGCGGTACACGGCGAGCGAGACCTGCCCGCCGGTGTCCCGGACGCCGCGCACGACCTCCGGGTCCTCGAAGCGCTCCTCCAGGTCGCGCAGGGTCGGCTGCTGCGCCTCGTCGAGGCCGAAGACGTTGCCCTCCGACGACAGGTCCATGCCCGCGCAGAAGGCCCGGCCGGCCCCGGTGACGACGATCGCGCCCACCTCGTCGTCGACGCTCGCCCGGTCGTAGGCCGCGATCAGCTCCTCCGCCATCGTGACGGTGAAGGAGTTGAGCTTGTCCGGCCGGTTCAGCGTGAGGGTGAGGATGCCGTCGCGCACCGTGTAGTCGAGGGTCTCGTAGGTCATGCCCCGATCATGCCTTCCCCGGTGCGTGCCGACGGCCCCGCCGGCGGCACTCGCTCCGCCCGACCCGGGCCCACCTGCGGTAACGCCGAGGGATCGCCGCGCGATCCCGGCACCGTGACCGGCAGCGCGCGCAGGCGCCACCGCCCGGGCCCGCTGGGGTGGGCGGGAGCGGTGTGCGTGGGGGTCGGGGTGGCCGCCGCCTACCTCGGGCTCGCGTCGCTGACCTGGAGCGCCACCGCCCTCGCCGTGGTCGCGGTGCTGGTCGCCGCGGGGCTGCTCGCGCTGTCCGTGGTCGCGCAGCCGGGGCCGATGGGCGCGCCGGCGCTGCGGGCGGGCCTGACGTGGGCCGCGTACGTCGGGGTCCTGTTCGGCTGGCGGGTGCCGGCGACGGGCCCGGACTTCGCACTCGGCGGCGCGGCCGTCGCGGCGGTCCTGGTCGTGGCCGTGGCCGTGGTGCGCCGCCGGCCCGGGCCGGCCGGCGCGGTGCTGGCCGTGGCCGTGCTGCTGGGTCTGGCGCTCGCGGGCGGCGCGGCCTTCCGGGCGCTGGCCCTCGGTACGCCCGGCAGCGGCGCCGCGCTCGTCGTGGCCGGGTGCGCGGCGGCGGTGACCTACGTGGCCGTGACGCCGACGATCGGCGACCCGCGTCCGGCGCGGGCCGGTGACCAGGGGCGGTGAGCAGGGCCGGCGTGGGGCCGGTGCTCGCGGGTCGGTGACCTGTGCTCGTGCTCATCCGCCGGTGCAAAGGCCGGTGAAGAGGC
>NZ_JBHSQK010000052.1:50897-162066 GCF_042658055.1 Pseudonocardia lutea | reverse complement strand
CCAGGTAGCAAGCAATCCGAGCTACCGGGGGAACCTCACCGCGCACGCCGGATCGGCCATCACGCCGCACTACGCCAGCTCGGAAACCGGCTCGTCGGGATCCTGCACGGCTGCCTCAAAACCCGCACCCACTACGACGAGACCACCGCCTGGGCCCACCACCACACGACCGCGGCTTGACACCACTACGTCATGGGATGTCTGACTCGGCGGGTCTTGTCGTCGACGTCGCGGAAGCGACAGCGGGCGACCCAGCGGTCGTCCTCACGCTGGACCTTGAGGTTGCCGTGTGAGCCGAGCAACAGCGGCGGACGAGCCATCGATGACCCGAGACGAGCAAGCGTCGGGTTTGATCACCGAAAACGTTAACAGGCCAGACCCACGACCTGTCTGACCTGTCAGTTCGTGTGCGCCGCGAGGGAATCGAACCCCCAACCCGCTGGAGGGGAGTCGGGTGGTCGCCCAGTGACCACGAACGGCGGTCCTGCTGGTCACACGGTCGTCGCTCCGCTGACGATCTTCTGCCGTGGTCGGTCGATGACGCGGCGATCTGGGCTAGGCGGTGACCAAAACGGTGACCGATCGACGGCCGGCGGCGGGCGGCTCGATATCAGGAGCGACGGGCTGCGACGGCGTAGGCGCTGGCATGGTCGGTGACCGACCGCAGCCCGGACACCACCCCGTCGACGTCCGCGGCGGAGCGATTCTGACTCGACCTGAACGACGCGTAGTTGCGCGGGCTATCCGTGCAGGCGGTCGAGCAGCGTGGCCAGTTCGGTCGGGGCGCTGATCATCGCGAGGTGGCCCGCGTGCAGCCACTCGACGTCGGCGGAGGTCAGGGCGACCGAGCGTTCCTGCGGGTCCGGGGTGTAGCGCTGGTCGGCGGTCAGCCGGATGTAGGTGCGGGGGACGGGGCTCGCGCACCCGGCCAGGTCGACCGGCTCGGACAGCACGGCGGAGTCGTCGACGAGGCGGTCGAGTGCGGCGGTGGCGGTGGCCTCGTCCATGTCGTCGCACAGCATGGTGTGGGCGGCGGCCCTTTCCTGGTGGTAGATCCCGCCGGCGAGCGACTGCTCCACGAGTCCGCGGACGCCCGGGTCGATCTGTCCAGCACCCGGGTGCCGTCGGGCGGGACGACCGCGGAGAGCAGGACGACGCGGTGGATCCGCCCGCCGAGCGCGGTCATGACGCGGCGGCACGGTCACCCCGGCGAACGAGTGGCCGACCAGCACGACGTCGGTCAGGTCGCGGGACTCGACGTCGGCGACCACGGCGTCGGCGCAGTCCTGCAACGTGACCCTGGTGAGGTCGGTGCGAGCGCGCGATCCGCGACCGGGAAGGTCGACCGCGAGGGTGTGGTGCGGCAAAACCTAACTGAACTCAGCTCAGCCAGGTAGAGTCCGGTCTCGACGACGGGAGGCACAGGTGCGCGCGTATCGGATGACCGGACCCGGCCGGGCCGCTCTGGTGTCGGTGCCCGACCCGGAGCCGGGGCCCGGCGAGGTGCGGCTCGACGTCCTGGCGGCCGGGATCTGCCACTCCGACCTGAACGTGCTCGATCACGGGGTCGGCGCGGGCTGGCCGCTGCCGATGACGCTCGGGCACGAGATCTGCGGGCGGGTGGCGGCGCTGGGCGCCGGGGTGGAGGGGCTCGAGATCGGCTCCCAGGTCCTCGTGCACGCCCCGCTCGGCTGCGGACGCTGCGACCGCTGCGTCCAGGGACGGACGAACTACTGCGACGAGCGGGACCGGCTGTCCGTCGCCGGCGTCGGCCTCGGGGTCGACGGCGGTATGGCCGACGCCGTCCTCGTCTCCCAGGAACGGTTGGTGCCCGCCGACGGCCTCGATCCGGTGGCGGCGGCGACCCTCACCGACGCCGGGCTCACGTCCTTCCACGCGATCAAGGGCTGCGCTGCGGATCTGGCGGATCCGGGTTCGGTCGCCGTCGTGATCGGGGTCGGCGGGCTGGGGCACCTCGCCATCGGGCTGCTGCACGCGCTGCATCCCGCCCGGGTCGTCGCGGTCGACACCCGGGAGGCGGCCCGGCAGCTGGCGCGGGACCGTGGCGCGGATGTCGCCGTGGCGCCGGACGAGGCCGCCGCCGCGGTGGCCGCGGTGGCCGGGCGGGGCGCCGACGTCGTCCTCGACTTCGCGGGCGCGCAGACGAGCATCGACCTGGCCGCGTCGTTGCTGCGGACGGCGGGGGTGCTCGTCCTCGTCGGGAGCGGCGGGGGAGTGCTGCGGGTCGCCAAGCCCGGCGTGCTGCGCACGGGATTCCGCCTGCAGCTGCCGTTCTGGGGCTCGCGGACCGAGCTCGCGGCCGTGGTGGACCTGGCGCGCCACGGGGGCCTCGCCCCGCACACCACCGTGTTCCCGCTCGCCGACGCCGACCGGGCCTTCGACGAGGTGCGCGGCGGCAGGCTGACCGGCCGAGCGGTCCTGGTCCCCGACTAGCGGGCCGACCACCCGCCGTCGACGAAGACCTCGGACCCGGTCGTGTACCCGGCGTCCGTGCTCGCGAGGAAGGCGACGGCTGCCGCGACCTCCTCGGGGCGGCCCAGCCGGCGCATCGGCGTGTTGGCCAGCATCGCGGCGTGCCGTTCCGTGCCGGCGAACCGCTCCAGCAGCGGTGCGGTCCCGATGAAGGCGGGGACGACGGCGTTCACCCGGACCCCGCGCGTGGCCCAGTGCAGAGCGGCGTTCATGGTCATCGAGCGGACGGCGCCCTTGGCGGCGGCGTAGGAGAAGCTGTTGGCCAGACCGCCCGTCGCGCCGAGGATCGAGGCGATGTTGACGATCGCCCCGCCGCCGCTGCATTCGATCACGGGTCCGGCGTGCTTCATGCCGAGCCAGGTCCCGAGCTGGTCGACGTCGACGACCTGGTCCCACCGCTCGCGGCTCTCGGACTCCACGGTCGCGGTGCTGCCGATGCCGGCGTTGTTGACCAGCACGTCCACGCCGCCCCAGTGGTCCGCGACGGCGGCGACGACCTCGGCCCAGGCCTGCTCGTCCGCCACATCGAGACCCAGCGCGAGCGTCGGCCCGTCGAGCTCGGCGCCGAGCTTCTCGCAGGCCGTGGGGTCCACATCGGTCAGCGCGACGCGAGCGCCCTCGGCGCTCAGTCGCGCCGCGATCGCGGTGCCGAGACCGCCTGTGGCGCCGGTGAGGATCACGCGGGTGTCGTCGAGTCGTCGCACAGGGTCTCCAGAAGGGTCGGGTCAGACGGCGGTGTAGCCGCCGTCGACGGGGACGGCGGCGCCCGTGATGAACGATGCCTGCGCCGAGAGCAGGAACGCGACGGCGGTCGCGATCTCCGCGGGCGCAGCCGTCCGGGCGATCGGCGGGGTGACCCGGCCGGCGATGGCGGTGCGTGTCTCGGGCCGCAGGCCGTGCGGGTCGTCGGCGCTGGACCGGGCCAGTTCCGTGGCGACCGGCCCCGGGCAGACGCAGTTCGTGCGCAGCCCACGGTCCGCGTACTCCGCGGCGAGGCTGCGGGTCAGGGCGAGCACCGCCCCCTTCGACGCGTCGTAGGCGCTGGACCGTCCGGCCGCCACCAGGGATCCGACGGAGCCGATGGTGACGATCGCCCCGGCATCGGCGCGCAGGAGGTGGGGGAGGGCGGCGCGGACGCAGAGGAAGGTCCCGGTGAGGTTGACGTCGACCAGGCGCCGCCACACGGCGAGCGGCATCTCATCGGTCGGGGTGCCGTCGGTGACCCCCGCGCAGGTCACGAGCCCGTCCAGGCCGCCCAGCGCGTCGACCGCGGTGGCCAGGGCGGCGTCCACCGAGTCGGCGTCGGCGACGTCGCAGGGAACCTCGCAGGTTGCCGCGCCGCCGTCGGTCAGGGTTCGGATGTCCAGAGCCGCAACGGAAGCGCCCTGCGCCGCGAGCAGGTCGACGGTCGCCCGTCCGATCCCGCTCGACGCTCCGGTGACGGCGATCCGCCGCCCCCGCAGCGCGGGGTCCGTGGTCGGCAGCGTCATCGCGCCTCCTCGTCGTGTCGGTGACGGCATGAACCTAACTGAACTCAACTCGGTAGGCCAGCGCTCTTGTCGCGGCATCGCCGCCGGTCTACTCTTCGGCCCCGACTCGAACTGAACTCACCTCAGTTGCGTTTCACGAAGGAGTGAAGATGCGTCCTCGACCGACGAGCGCGCTGGCCGCGCTGGCGGCGGTGCTCGCCATCGTGCTGACCGCCTGCGGCGGATCCTCGTCCGGCGGCGGGGCCGCCGACGAAGGGTCCGGCCCTATCAAGATCGGCGCGTGGATCCCGCTGTCCGGCCCGCAGGCCGCGTCGGGGGTGCCCCAGATGGAGGGGGCGAAGGCCTACTTCAGCTGGGTCAACGACCACGGCGGGATCAACGGCCGTCAGGTCGACTGGATCGTGAAGGACAACGCCTACGACCCGCAGCAGACCGTGCAGGCCGCCCGGCAGCTCGTCGGGCAGGAGAACGTCGTCGCCGTCGTCAACGCGAACGGCGTCGCCCCGTCCGAGGCCGCGTTCCCGTTCGTCCTCGAGCAGTCCCAGGTCCCGATCGTCGACCACTACGGTGGCATCGCGAGCTGGTACACCCCGTCCCGACCGCTGCTGTTCGGGACGCAGACGCTCTACGAGGACCAGGCCGCGGCGATGGCGCAGTGGGCGGTCCAGTCCGGGGCCCGCAAGCTCGTCGTGGTGCACGACGACCCGAAGGCGTTCGCCGACGTGGCCGGGCAGATCGGGCCGGCGGCGGAGCGGGAGCAGCCCGGCGTCACGACGACCGCGGTACCGGTCAAGCTGGGGACCACGGACTTCGCGCCGGCGGTCAGCCAGGTGAAGGCCGCGGGTGGTGACGCGGTGATGCTGGTCCTCCCGGCTCCGGAGGCCGCGGCGTACCTCAAGGCCGCCGCCCTGCAGGGCGTGTCGCTACCGACCTACGGCTACGCACCGACCGCGTCGGGCACCACGGTGACACTGGCCGGCCCCGCCGCCGAGGGCTTCCACTCGGTGTCGCTGGTCCGCTCGCCCACCGAGCAGACGCCGGAGATGCAGCAGTTCCGGGATGCGATCGCGAAGTACTCGCCGGGACAGCCCGCCGACTTCTCCACCCTGCTCGGCTACGCCAACGCCGCGGTCTTCGTGGAGATCGCCAAGACCATCCAGGGACCGGTGACCTCGGAGTCGATCGCGGCCGCGTACAGCAAGGCGTCGGACGTGAGGACCGGGGTCGCGCCCGACATGTCGTTCTCGGCGCAGTCGCACCTCGGCACCCGGGACGTCCAGCGGGTCACCGTCCGGGACGGTCAGTGGGTCTCCGAGGGCGACTTCGTCAGTGCGCCGGAGCGGGGGTAGGCCGTGGACCTCGACGAGGCACTCGCCACCACCCGCGCCGTCCGACGGCGCCTCGACCCCTCCCGCCCGGTGCCCGCTGACCTGGTCCGCGAGTGCGTGACCCTCGCGATGCAGGCCCCGGCGGGGTCGAACGTCGCACGGACCCGGTTCGTCGTGGTGCGCGATCCCGCGTTGCGCGGCGCCGTCGCAGACCTCTACTCCGACGTGTACCTGAACTCCTACAAGGACTCCGAGGGGTACATCGGGCGCGTGCAGGTCGCGGACGCCGAGGGGGCGGCCGCGCAGGAGCGCACCGGCCGCTCGGCGGACGCCCTGGAACGCGCGCTGCACGAGGTCGACACGATCGTCATCGCCTGTCTCGACGGTGCCCGGCTCGACGGTGCCGCCGGGTTCGCCAGCGCGTCGTTGCTGGGCGGGGTCCTGCCCGCGGTCTGGAGCATGATGCTCGCCGCGCGGGCCCGGGGCCTGGGCACCTGTTGGACGACGATGCACCTCGCGCGGGAGAAGGAGGTCGCCGAGCTGCTCGACATCCCCTTCGACACGGTCCAGCAGGTCTGCCTCACGCCGCTGGCCTACACGGTGGGCACCGACTTCCGGCCCGCCCGCCGCCCGACGGCCGCCGACGTCCTGTTCTGGGACCGCTGGGACGCCTCGGCGCCGCGCCCGCCCGCCGTCACGGGACTGATCACCCGATGAGCGAGCTGTTCCTCGTCGTGCTGAGCGGGATCGCCAGCGGCGCCGTCTACGGCCTGCTCGGGCTGGGTCTCGTGATCATCTACCGGGCCACCGACGTGGTGAACTTCGCGCTGGCGAGCATGGCCACGCTCGCCGTGTACGTCGCGCTCATGGTCGTGCAGCGCGGGCTCGGGGTGGGGTCCGCCGTGATCGCCGCGGTCCTCGTGGCCGTCGTCCTCGGGCTCGTCGTCCGCGAGCTGATGATCCGCCCGCTCGGCACGGGGCGGCTGTTCGCCGCCCTGGTGATGACGATGGGGGTGTCGCTGATCGCCGAGGCGGTGATCAGCGACGTCTGGGGGACCGAGCCGCACGCCTTCCCGCCGCTGGTGGGGGGCACCGTGACGCTCGGCTCGGCCACGCTCGCCACGCAGGACCTGGTGGTGATCGGGGTGTCCGCCGTCGCGATGCTCGCCGTGGGTTACCTCTTCACCCGCACCACCCTGGGCTCGGCGATGCGCGCGGCGGCCGAGTCGGCCACCACCGCGCAGATCGTCGGTGTGCCCGCGCAGCGGGTCGCACGCATCGCATGGGCGCTCGGCCTGGGGCTCGCCGCGCTCGCGGCGGTCCTCTACGTCCCCCGCGTCGGACTCGCGCCGACGGTGCTGGCCGCCCCCCTGTTCCGGGCGTTCGCCGGCATCTTCCTCGGCGGGCTGACCAGCATGCACGGCGCGGTGATCGGCGGCGTGACGATCGGGGTGCTGGAGAACCTCGCCGCCTCCTACGTCTCGGCGAACTTCCGCGACACCTTCGTCTTCGCGCTGACGATTCTCATCCTGCTGCTACGGCCGCAAGGCCTCTTCGGCACCCGCAGCTTCGAGAGGGTCTGAGTGCCATGATCACGACCTGGAAGGTGGCGGTGCGAGCGGTCCTCGGCCCGGTGGCCGCGGTGCTGCTCGTGCTGCTCGTCGAGAGCGGGCTCCTGCCCGGGTACCAGGCGTACTCGGTGGCCCTGGCCGCGACCTACACGATCCTGGTGCTGAGCGTCGGGCTGCTGGCGGGCTGGGCGGGCATCTGGTCCGTGGGCCATCCCGCGCTGTTCGCCATCGGCGCCTACACGGTCGCCTACGGCTCGGCGCACGGCTGGGCGTTGGAGCCGACGGTGCTCGCGGCGATGCTGCTCGCCGGCGGCTGCGGTGCGTTCCTCGGGTTCGCCGGGGCGCGCTTCTCGGTGCTCTACATCGCCCTGCTCACCCTGGCCTTCAGCCTCGTCGCGCTCGAGGTCATCAACCGCTGGGTCGACGTGACCGGTGGGGACCAGGGCGTCCCGGTCTCCGACCTGCCCAGCGTGACGGGCGCGGGCTCGCTCGGCGCCGGCGGTTCGGAAGCAGTCGTGGCGGCCATCCTGACCGCCGGGATCGTCGTCGGGATCGCCGTGCTGGCCCGCACGACGAGCCTGCGGATGCGGATGGTCGCGGCGAAGTCGCACCCGGTGGTGGCCCGTTCGGTCGGGATCGCACCGGAGGCGCAGAGCGCCCTCGCGTTCGGCGTCAGCGGCGCCGCGACCGGGCTGGCCGGCGCCCTGCTCGGGTTGATCACCGGCTTCGTCAGCCCGGAGACGTTCTCGCTGACCCTGGGGATCAACACCGTCGCCGCGGCGGTGCTCGGGGGCGTCGGCGCGGTCGGCGGAGGGGTGTTCGGTGGGATCTTCCTGGCGTTCGCGCCGAGCCTGGCCGGGCTGCTGGGCGTCGACCAGCTGATCCTGCAGGGCGCACTGTTGATCCTCGCGTTGCTGCTCCTGCCCGCCGGGGTGGTGCCCGCGCTCGGGAGTGTGCTGCGCACGCTCCTGCGGCGGGCGCGCCGGCCGGGCGAGCCGTCGGTCGGCGAGACCCCGGACGAGCCGGCCCCGACGCCGGCCGCGGAGCGACGGACGCTCGAGGTCGCGGACCTCGGCGTGGCCTTCGGCGGGCTGCAGGCGCTCGAGGGGGTGTCGCTCTCGGTACCCCCGGGTGAGGTCCTCGCGATCATCGGTCCGAACGGTGCCGGCAAGACGACGCTGGTCAACGCCCTGTGCGGCCTCGTCTCGGGCGGCCGGACGACGGGCTCGGCGACCTTCGGCGGCGTCGACCTGCTGCGGGCGCGCGCGACCCGCCGCCGGCGCCTCGGCATCGGCCGCACCTTCCAGCACGCGGAGGTGTTCACCGAGCTGACGGTCGCCGAGAACCTGCTCTGCACGACGCGGTGGACCACTCCGACACGCCGACGGGCGGTCGACGCCCTGCTCGGCAGGATCGGTCTCGCGGGCCAGGGGGACGTGCATCCCGACCAGCTGCCCTTCGGCCCGCAGAAGCGGCTCGACCTCGGGCGGGCCGTCGCCGAGCAGCCCGGCCTGCTGATCATGGACGAGCCGTTCGGCGGGCTGGACGCCGAGGAGCGCAGGCTGCTCGCCGCCCAGATCCAGGGCCTGCGCGCGGCGGGGACGTCGGTCGTCGTGATCGACCACGTCCTGGAGGACCTGTTCGCCGTCGCGGACCGGGTGGTGGCGTTCGACTTCGGCCGCCCGATCGGCTCCGGCGCGCCGGACGAGATCCTGGCCGACGACCGCGTCCGCAGCTCCTACCTCGGGACGACGTCCGCGCGGCAGCCCCGCACGTCCGCCCGCGCCGAGGGGCCGCCCGCGATCGCGCTGTCCGGGGTGACCCATCGGTACGGCGGGGTGACCGCGCTCGACGGCGTCGACCTGGCCGTGCACCCCGGCGTCGTCCTCGCGGTGGTCGGGGCGAACGGGGCGGGCAAGAGCACGTTGGGCCAGGTCCTGCACGGCACACTCAGTCCCTCGGTGGGGACACGGACCACCGACGGCGCGGTGCGCAGCAGCCTGGTCCCGGAGGGCCGGGCCCTCTTCCGGACGCTGTCGGTGCGGGAGAACCTGGAGGTCGCCGGGTACGCCGCCGGCATCTCGGGGCGGGACCTGCGGTCCCGGATCGACCAGGCCGTCGAGTGGCTGCCCGAACGCGTCCGGACCCGGCTGTCCATCCCGGCCGCGGCACTGTCCGGGGGCGAGCAACAGCTCCTCGCCATCGCTCGCGCGTTGATCGCCGACCCGCGCCTCGTCGTCGTCGACGAACCGGCACTGGGTCTCGCCCCGGCCCTCGTCGACGAGGTGTACGGACGGATCACCGGCCTCGCCGAGGACGGGGTGACCGTGGTGGTCCTGGAGCAGCTCCTCACCCGGGCGCTCGCCGTGGCGCACGAGGTGGTCGTGCTGCACGAGGGCGTGGTCCGGGCGACCGGCTCGCCAGACGAACCGGGCTTCGCCACACGGGCCGAGCAGGCCTATTTCGGGTCCCCGGTCGGCGGCGGCGTCCGCACCGGCTGACCGCCCCTTGACAGGGGCGGCCTCGGCCCTCACGATCTAAGATGAATTCAGTTCAGTTTGGGGAGGAACCATGGCAGTCGAGGACGACATCCAGTTCGAGCGTGACGGTCACGTGGCGCGGATCTGGCTGAACCGACCGCACAAGCGCAACTGCATCACCGTGCCGATGCTGCACAAGCTCGACGAGTACATCACCGAGATCGAGGCGGACCCCGAGCTCCGCGTCGTGGTGGTGCGCGGGCGGGAGAACACCTTCTCCTCGGGCTTCGACCTCGACAGCCTGCAGTCGGACTTCATCGGCACCAGCACCGCGATGGACGTCGCGGTCGTGTCGGCGAAGGTCTGCGACCGGCTCTACAACATGACCAAGCCGTCGGTGGCGGTCCTCGAGGGCTACGTGACCGCGGGCGGCTTCGAGGTGATGATCTCCTGCGACTTCGCGATCGCGGACGAGACCGCGCAGATCGGCGACTTCCACATCCGCCGTGCCCTGTTCGGCGGCGCCGGCCCGATCTACCGCCTGCCGCGCATGCTGGGCATCCGCAAGACCAAGGAGCTCATGCTCACCGGCAAGCTGCTCTCGGGCAAGGAGGCGGACGAGTTCGACCTGGTCAACGCCAGCGCGCCCGCCGAGAAGCTCGACGAGACGGTGGAGGAGTTCATCAGCCACCTCACCGACAAGAGCCCGTTCCAGATGAAGCTCACCAAGATGGCGATCGACCGCGGCCTCGACGCCGACATCGCCTCGCTGATGGTGCTCGAGCACCTGGCCGTGGGCGTCACGCTGAACTCCGAGGACGCCGCCGAGGGCGTCGCGGCCTTCCTGGAGAAGCGCGACGCCAAGTGGACCGGGCGCTGACCGCGTCGTGATCGTGTCGGCGGGCCCGCGCGGGGCGCGGGCCGCCGGCGCCACGACCGGCCAGGGCCTGTGGAGGGATGAGATGACGGAGACAGTCGACACGGCCGTCGATGCGGACCCGGTCCTCGCGAACCGCGTGCGCGCGCGGCTCGGCCTCGGCGAGACCCACGCGCTGGCCGTCCTCGAGGGCGGCCGGTCGGGCCTGACCTACACGATCGGGACAGGTTCGGACCGGGCCGTGGTCAAGGCGGTACCCCCGGGCCGCAGGGCGGTGGGACGCAACGACGTCCTCCACCAGGCCGCGATCCTGGAGGCGCTGGCCCACACCACGGTCCCGGCGCCCGCGGTACTCGCCCGCGACACCGAGCAGCCCGCCTGGTTCGCGATGGAGTTCGCCGCGGGGCAGGCCGCGGAGCCGGTCCTCGAGGTCGACGCTGCGGTCGAGCCCGCGCTGGCGCGGACCCGGATGCTCGAGGCGGCGCGGATCCTCGGCGCGCTGCACGCCGTGCCGCTCGACGTCGTGGAGCAGAGCCTGGCCGACACCGGCGGGACCCTGCCCGAGGCGATCACCGCCGACGGCGAGGTGGCCCGCTGGGCGAAGACGATGGACGCCGTGCCGGAGGACCTGCGCCCGGGCGGTGCGGAGCTGGTCGAGCGGCTGGCCGCCTCGGTGCCTGCCCCGGTGGCCCCGGTGATCGTGCACGGCGACTTCCGCCTCGGGAACCTGCTGTTCGAGGGCGCGACGCCGACCGCCCTGGTCGACTGGGAGATCTGGAGCGTCGGCGACCCGCGGGTGGACCTCGGCTGGTTCGGGGTGTTCACCGACGGGGCGCTGTTCCCCGGGTCCGGCCGGATCGTCGAGGGGCTCCCGAGCGAGGCCGAGCTGGCCGAGGCGTACCACGCGACCCGCGGTGCAGAGGGTGGCACCTCGGCGGACGCCGTCTGGTTCGGCGCGCTCGGCCGGATGAAGATGGCGGCGATCATGGGGCACAACCTGCTGCGCCACCGCATCGGCGCCCACCACGATCCCGTCCAGGAACAGCTCCCACGGACCATCACGGCGTTGATCACGGACGGCCTGCGGCTGCTGGAGGGGTCCCGGTGAGCGTTCCCACCCCGGCCGCGCTGTTCGACCTCACGGGCCGCACCGCGCTGGTGACCGGGGCGTCGTCCGGGTTGGGGGAGCGGTTCGTGCGCGTGCTCGCCGCCGCGGGCGCCACGGTCTGGGCGGCGGCGCGGCGCAAGGAGCGCCTCGACGCGCTGGCGGCCGAGGTTCCCGGGCTCCGCACGGCGGCGGCGGACGTGTCGTCGGAGGCGGACCGCGCCGCGCTCGTCGAGCGGGTGGTGGCGGAGTCCGGCCCGATCGACGTGCTGGTCAACAACGCGGGCTCCGGTAGCCCGGCGAAGCCGCACCGGGAGACCAGTACCGAGTTCGCGGACGTCCTGGGCCTGAACCTCGTGGGGCCCTTCCACCTCGCGCAGCTCGCCGCGGCCGCGGCGAGCGGACGCCCGTTGTCGATCGTGAACGTCAGCTCGATCGTCGGGCTGGTCGCCACGGCGCCGCGCGGCGGCGCGAGCTACGCGGCGAGCAAGGCGGGCCTGATCGGCCTGACCCGGCAGCTCGCCGGTCACTGGGGCCGCGACGGCGTGCGCGCCAACGCGCTGGCCCCCGGCTGGTTCCGGACCGAGATGAACGACGCGATGTTCGCCGACGACGCGTCGGTGCGCTGGATCGAGCGCAACACCCTGCTGCGTCGGGGTGGTGACCCGGGCGAGCTGGACGGGGCGCTGCTGTTCCTCGCCTCGGCCGCCTCCACCTACTGCACCGGGCAGGTCCTGGCGATCGACGGCGGGTGGACGGCCCGATGACCGCGGTGACCGAGAGTGCCCTCGCGGAGTACGCCGCCACCGCTCGGACCTGGCTGGCCGAGCGGCTCGCTCCGCGAGGCGACGCGCCGCGCGAGTCGGTGGCGGTGTTCCACGATCTCCCCTTCGACGACGAGCGTGCCCTGTTGGGACGCATCCAGGACTGGCTGCGTGCGCGGTACGACGCCGGCTACGGCGCGATCTCGTGGCCGGTCGAGCACGGCGGCGCCGGTCTGTCGGCGTTGCACGAGGAGGCCTTCGCGGAGGTCGAGCGCGAGTTCGAGACGCCCGGGCAGCACGAGCTGACCTCGGTGTCGACCGAGCTGATCGCGCCGACGGTGCAGCTGTTCGGCACGCCGTCGCAGAAGGAGATGCTGGTTCGGCCGCTACTCCGTGGGGACGCCCTGGCGTGCCAGCTGTTCTCCGAGCCGTCGGCGGGGTCGGATCTCGCGGGGCTCGCGACCCGGGCGGTCCGCGACGGCGACGAGTGGATCGTCAACGGGCAGAAGGTGTGGAGCTCCGGCGCACAGTTCGCGGGCTGGGGCGAGCTGATCTGCCGCACCGACCCGGACGTGCCGAAGCACAAGGGGCTCACCGCCTTCCTGCTGCCGATGGACACCCCCGGAGTGGACGTGCGGCCGCTACGGCAGATGTCCGGGGGTTCGTCGTTCTGCGAGGTCTTCCTCGACGACGTCCGGATCCCGGACTCGCTGCGCCTGGGCGAGGTCGGCGGAGGCTGGGGCGTCACGCTCGCCACGCTCGGCTTCGAACGGGGGTCGTCCGGGGCGAACATGGACCTGGGCGGCGGGTTCGCCCAGCTCGCGGACGACGCCCGCCGGCTCGGTCGGACCGGGGACCCGGACGTCCGGCGGGTGCTGGCGGACGTCTGGACGGCGGAGAAGGTCGCGGCGCTGTCGGCCCAGCGCGACCGGGAGACCCGGCTGGCCGGCGGCGAACCGGGTCCCATGGGCTCGCTGCGCAAGCTCGACTGGGCCCAACGACTCAAGCTCGTCTCCGAGGCGGCGGCGCTGGTGCTCGGCCCGCGGCTGGTCGCGGACGCCGGGGACGGGACCTACCGCTGGATCGAGCACTACCTGGGCGCGCCGGGCTACCGGATCGCCGGGGGTTCCGACGAGGTGCAGCGGACGATCATCGCGGAGCGCCTGCTGGGGCTGCCCGCGGAGCCCCGAGGCGATCGGGGCGTGGCGTGGAAGGACATCCCGAGATGAGCTCTCTCGACGCGGCGGTCGCGGCCGCCCGGGCCCTCGACCAGCCGCTGGCCGGTCGACGGGCGCTGGTCACCGGCGGATCGCGCGGCCTGGGCCGCGAGATCGCCATCGCGTTCGCCGCGGCGGGCGCGGACGTGGCGGTGGCCTCGCGCAAGAAGGACGCCTGCGAGGAACTGGCCGAGGAGCTGGCGTCGGCGACCGGGCGTCGGGTGACCGCGCACGCGGCGCACGTCGGCGACTGGGACCGGCTCGACCCGCTGCTCGACGAGGTCGAGCAGGAGCTCGGCCCGCTGGACGTGCTGGTGAACAACGCGGGCATGGCGCCGCTGTACTCCTCCCTCGAGGAGGTGTCGGAAGCGTTGTTCGACAAGGTCTTCGCGGTGAACGTCCGCGGCCCGTTCCGGCTGATGGCCGCGGCGGGGAAGCGGATGGTGGCCCGGGGTGGCGGTGCGATCCTCAACATCTCGTCGATGGGGTCGCAGCGCCCGACGGCGGGGGACCTGCCCTACACGGCGGCGAAGTCGGCGTTGAACACGCTGACGGCGGGGTTCGCGCAGGAGTACGGGCCGTCGGTGCGGGTGAACACGATCCTGGCGGGTCCGTTCGCCACCGACATCAGCAAGGCCTGGGACCCGGAGGCGGTGGCGCGCATGGCGCAGGACTGGCCGGCGAAGCGGGTCGGCGAGCCGCACGAGATCGTCGGTGCGGCGCTGTACCTCTGCGGGCCGCACGCGACGTACACGACCGGCGCCCTGCTCGCCGTCGACGGCGGACGGCTGGCCGCGCCGTGATCGCCGGGAAGACGACCGTCGACGACGCCCTGTTCGTCGAGACCGCGGAGGGCCCGGCGCTGCTCGGCAGCCGGTGCACGGACTGCGCGGCCCACACCTTCCCGCGCCAGGGCGGCTGCCCACGCTGCACGGGGTCGGCGATGGAGGACGTGCCGCTGTCCCGGACCGGCACGCTGTGGTCCTGGACGGTGCAGGGGTTCCGGCCCAAGCCGCCCTACACCGGCACCGAGAGCTACGAGCCCTACGGCGTCGGGTACGTCGAGCTGCCCGGGCAGCTGATCGTGGAGACCCGGCTGGTGGAGACCGACCCGGGGAAGCTGGAGATCGGCATGGCCGTGGAGCTGGTCCTCGCCCCCTTCCGGGACGACGAGTTCGGCTGGCCGGTGCACACGTTCGCATTCGTGGCGGTGACGGCATGAGCGGGGTCGCGATCGTCGGGATCGGGATGCACCGGTTCGGGCGCACCGAGGGCGTCTCGGGCCGGGCGCAGGCGGTCCACGCGGCGCGGGAGGCGTTGCGCGACTGTGGACTGCGCTTCTCCGACATGCAGTTCGGGTTCGGCGGCTCGCACTCTGCGGGCGACGCGGACACCCTGGTCTCCGAGCTCGGGCTGACCGGGCTGCCGTTCATCAACGTGGCCAACGGCTGCGCGACGGGCGGGTCGGCGCTGATCGCCGCAGACGCCGCGATCCGCTCCGGGCAGCACGACGTCGGCATCGTGATCGGGTTCGACAAGCACCCGCGCGGGGCCTTCAACACCGACCCGGCCGAGCACGGCATCGGGGCCTGGTACGGCGAGACCGGGCTGATGGTCACCACGCAGTTCTTCGGCCTGAAGATCCAGCGCTACCTGCACGAGCACGGCATCGAGCCGGGCGTGCTGGCCACGATCGCCGAGAAGGCCTTCCGCAACGGCGCCCGCAACCCGATGGCGTGGCGGCGCAAGGAGATCGACGCCGCGGAGATCGCGGCGGCACCGATGATCTCCCATCCGCTGACCCAGTACATGTACTGCTCGCCCGCCGAGGGTGCGGTCGCGTTGGTCCTGTGCCGGGCGGACAAGGCTCGCGAGTACACCGAGCACCCGGTGTTCCTGCAGGGTGCGGCGTTCCGCTCCCGCCGGTACGGGTCGTTCGAGGTGTTCTCGCCCTGGACGGCCGCGGAGCGGGCGGACTCGCCCACGGTCGAGGCGGCCGCGGCGGCGTTCGCGGCGGCGGGGATCGCCCCATCGGAGGTCGACGTGGCGCAGATCCAGGACACGGAGTCCGGCGCCGAGCTGATGCACATGGCCGAGACCGGGCTGTGCGCGCACGGCGAGCAGGAGGAGCTGATCGCCTCCGGAGCGACCGCGATCGAGGGAAGGCTGCCGGTCAACACGGACGGTGGCTGCCTGGCCAACGGCGAGCCGATCGGCGCCTCCGCGCTGCGGCAGGTCTACGAGAACGTGCTCCAGCTGCGCGGGGGCGCGGGGGAGCACCAGGTCCCGGGGGACCCGCGAGTCGGGTTCACCCATGTCTACGGGGCGCCGGGCATCTCGGCCTGCACCGTCCTGACCCGGTAGGAGCGAGTCGATGAGCTGGGGATTCGAGAACGACCCCGAGGTCCAGGAGGAGCTCGACTGGGTCGAGGAGTTCGTCCGCACCGAGGTCGAGCCCGTCGACCACGT
Organism: Pseudonocardia lutea; assembly: GCF_042658055.1. Classification (NCBI taxonomy): domain Bacteria; kingdom Bacillati; phylum Actinomycetota; class Actinomycetes; order Pseudonocardiales; family Pseudonocardiaceae; genus Pseudonocardia; species Pseudonocardia lutea. Next base: position 146,272 of record NZ_JBHSQK010000052.1, on the reverse strand, counting down.
GATCGAGCACGCCTGGAACCCGCGGGACCCGGTGCGCAACGCGCTGATCAAGCCCCTGCAGCAGCAGGTCCGTGAGAAGAAGCTGTGGGCCTGTCACCTGGGCCCGGAGCTGGGTGGGCCCGGATACGGGCAGCTGCGGCTGGCGCTGCTGAACGAGAAGCTGGGCCGCACCCACTCCGGGCCGGTGGTGTTCGGCTGTCAGGCCCCGGACTCCGGCAACGCGGAGATCCTGGCCCACTACGGCACCGACCACCTCAAGAAGACCTACCTCGAGCCGCTCGTCGAGGGCGAGATCGTGTCGTGTTTCTCGATGACCGAGCCGCACGGCGGGTCGGACCCGACGGGCTTCCGCACCACCGCGCGCCTCAAGGGCGACGAGTGGGTCATCAACGGGGAGAAGTGGTTCTCCTCCCACGCCCTGTGGGCGGAGTTCCTGATCGTGATGGCGGTGACCGAGCCGGACGCTCCGGCGCACAAGTCGATGTCGATGTTCGTGGTGCCCGCGGACACCCCGGGGATCGAGCGCGTCCGTGACGTGTCCGTGTGGGGGCACGACGAGCCGGTCGGCAGCCACAACTACCTGCGCTACACCGACGTCCGGGTGCCGGCGGAGAACATCCTCGGCGAGCGCGGCCAGGCCTTCGCCGTTGCCCAGACCCGCCTCGGCGGCGGCCGCATCCACCACGCGATGCGCACGGTCGGGCTGGTGCAGTCGGCGTTCGAGATGATGAAGCGCCGCGCGGTGTCCCGCACCACCAAGGGCGAGCGGCTGGCGGACAAGCAGCTGGTGCAGGAGATGATCGCGGACTCCTGGATCCAGCTCGAGCAGTTCCGGCTGCTGGTGCTGCGCACGGCCTGGCGGATCGACCGGTACAACGACTACCGCAAGGTCCGCGCGGACATCTCCGCGGTCAAGGCGGCCATGCCGAAGGTCCTCGCGGACGTCGCCGGGCGGGCCATCCAGGTCCACGGCTCCTTGGGCATCAGCAAGGAGCTGCCCTTCGGCAAGTGGGTCATGGAGTCCTTCCACATGGGACTGGCCGACGGGGCCACCGAGGTCCACAAGGTCAACCTCGCCCAGTTCCTGCTGCGCGGCACCGAGCCCGACGACGGCCTGTTCCCGCCCTACGTCGTCCCCATCCGTCAGGCGGAGGCCCGCTCGCGGTTCGCCGACGTGCTGGCTGCCGTGGACGACGGTGAGCACGCATGATCCCCCGGCTCACCCCGGACGCCGACGCCGAGGACCTGCGCGCGGCGGTCCGCGACTTCCTGGCACGGCACACCGAACCCGCGCGGGAGCCCGACCAGCCATGGGACCCGACGGTCTGGAAGCGGCTGGCAGGCGAGCTCGGCGTCGTGGCCCTCGACGTCCCGGAGGCGGCGGGCGGTGCGGGCGCGACCTTCCGCGAGGTCGGCGTGGTCGCCGAGGAGCTGGGCCGGTCCCTGGCCCGACTGCCGTGGTTCTCCACGGCGGTCCTCGGCGTGGGCGTGCTGCTCCACACCGGGGGGAACGACGAGCTGCTCGCCGAGCTGGCTGCGGGATCGACGACCGCGACCCTCGCCGAGCGCGAGGCGCCCGGCGGGCAGGCCACCCGGGCGGAGGAGGATGCCGGCGGGTGGCGGTTGACCGGGGGCAAGACGCTCGTCGTCGAGGGCGCCACGGCGGACCTGCTGTTCGCCGTCGCCGCGGTCGACGGGCGGTCCGCGCTCTTCGTCGTCGATGCGGAGGCCGACGGCCTCACCCGCGCACCGATGCGGGCGCTGGACCCCAACCGGCAGCTGGCGGACGTGGTGTTCGACCGGACCCCGGCGATGCTGCTCGCCGCCGACGCGCAGGCGGTGCTCGACCGCGTGCACGACCGCGCGGCCGCGGCGCTGGCCTGCGAGCAGACCGGGGGAGCAGCCGCGGCCCTGGAGCTCTCCGCGACCTACGCGGCACAACGGCTGCAGTTCGGCCGCCCGATCGGCAGCTTCCAGGCGATCAAGCACCGGTGCGCCGACATGGCCGTGCGGGTGGAGGCGGCCCGCTCGGCGTCGCTCTGGGCCGCGGCCTCCGCCGCGGACGATCCCGCGGAGCTGCCGACCGCCGCGGCCACCGCCGCCCTCGTGTGCGGCGACGCCTACCGTTGGGTCGCGGCCGAGACCGTGCAGGTCCACGGCGGTATCGGCTTCACCTGGGAGCACCCCGCGCACCTGCACGTCCGGCGGGCGGCGACGACGGCCGTCCTGGTGGCCGAGCACGCCGCGCACCGGGAGACCGTGCTCGCACGGCTCGGCATCTGAGACCACTTCGACGCAGAGAGGCGACGACCCATGCCCGACGCACCGACCCCGACCGACCCGGTCGACCTGCTCGTCCTCGGCGGCGGCATGGCGGGCATGACCGCCGCCGCCCGCGCCGCCCGGTCCGGGCTGCGGGTGGCCGTCGTGGAGCGGGCCCCGGAGCTGGGGGGATCGGCACGGTTCGCCGGCTACCTCTGGACCGCCCCGGACACCGCGACGATGGACGAGATCAACCCGCACGGGGATCCGGAGCTGAAGGCCGCCGTGGTCGGCCGGTTCGCCGACGCCGTCGCGTTCCTCCGGGACCTGGAGGTCCCCGTCGCGGACGCCGTCACGATCCTGCGGTTCGGCCGCGGCCACGCCTTCGACACCAGCCTCTACATCGACACGTGCCGGCGAGCCGTGCTCGCCCAGGGGTCGGTCACCACCGGCGCGCGAACCACGAAGCTCACGATCGACGCCGAGGGCCGGGTCTCCGGCGCGGAGCTGCTCCTTGCAGACGGCTCGACCCGCGCCGTGCGGGCCGGCGCGACCCTGCTGGCGACCGGTGGGTTCCAGGCGGACGCGGAGCTGCGTGCGCGGTACGTGCACGCGCAGGCCCGGGACGTGGCCCTGCGCTCCAACCCCTGGAGCAGCGGCGACGGGCTGCGGCTGGCCACCGAGGCGGGCGGGGCCGTGACCGGCGAGGGGAGCGGCTTCTACGGGCACCTGGTCCCGGCCCACGTGGACCTGCAGCCCGAGCACTTCGTGGACCTCGCCCTCTACTACAGCGAGCACGCGCTGCTGTTCAACCTCGCCGGCGAGCGCTTCGTCGACGAGACCGTGGGCGACCACCTGACCACCATGGCGCTGCTCGACCAGCCGGAGGCCCGAGGCCTGCTGGTGACGGACGCCCGCGGCTACCGCGAGTACATCACCGGGTCCTATGTGGAGGGCGCGCCCGCCACCGACAAGTTCGCGCTGGCCCGGCGGAAGGGCGGCCGGTGTGTCGTCGCCGACGACGCGGACGACTTCCGCGCCGTGCCGGAGGAGTGGGGCTACGACGGGGAGCGGATCGCCGACGAGGTGGCTCGGCTCGCCGGCGGGGCGCCGCCGAGCCCGCCGCGCACGATCGACCCGCGGCCGCTCGCCGAGGCGCCCTACTACGTCGTCGAGGTCGCGGCCGCGCTCACCTTCCCGTTCGCCGGGATCCGGATCGACGCGCGGGGACGCGTCCTCGGCGCGTCGGGGGACGTGGTGCCCGGGCTGTACGCGGCGGGATCGGACGTCGGTGGGATCTACGCCGGCGCCTACGCGGGTGGCATCGCCGCCGCGGCCGCAACCGGCCTCGCCGCGGCGGACGACGTGGTGGGCGCGAAGTGAACCCGGTTCGGGCCCGCGGCTAGGCTGAGCCACCGGACGAGGGAGTGGTGACGTGAGCATCGAGGCTCTGACCGAGGCGGACGACGGGCCGCGGTCCAAGCGGCCCGCGATCCTGGCCGCGGCCGTGGAGTGCTTCGGAGAGGTCGGCTACGAGGCCACCAAGTGGTCCGAGGTGGCGGACCGGGTCGGCATCGGGCAGACCGCGCTCTACCACTACTTCGAGTCCAAGGCGCACTGCCTGCTCACGATCATGCGGCTCGGGCTGCGCAACTCCGACGCCGCGTTCCGCGAAGCCACGGCGGGGGCGTCCAGCTCGTTGGACGCCCTGCGGGCCGCGGTCGAGGCCGCGTACGCGCTCTCGCCGCAGGAGGTGCAGCAGAACCGCATCCTGCAGAGCAACATCGCCCTGCTGGCCAACGAGCGGGCCTCACGCCGCGAGGAGACCGAGCGGCAGGCGTGCCGCGAGCTCGTGGCACAGGTCGAGCACAACTGGGCGGAGCTGCTCGGACGCGGAATGGCCGCGGGGGAGTTCCCCCACCGCGACCCGCAGATGATGGCCCGCAGCCTGCTCGGCCTCGTTGTCGCCGTCTGGCGCTGGTACCGGCCCGGCGGCCCGCTCGAGCTGCGGACCATCTCGGACTTCATCACCGGGTGCTGCGTGCGGATGGTGGCGGGCCGGGAGCCGGACGCCGGCTGAGGCCCTTGCCTCCGGGCCCGGGCCTGCCTAGGCTGAACCCAATCAAACTGAACTCAGCTCAGTTTTGTGGAGCCGGTCGGTCGTGGACCCTCCACGCGGGCCCACCGTCAGGGAGGACGGGTGACATGATCATCGAGGACTACTACGCGCAGCTCGACGGCGCGACGCCGCTGGCCGGGCTCGACCTGGTGGAACCGGACGTCGAGTTCCTGATCGCGCTGCCGGGCCAGGAGATCAGAGGTTCCGGCCGCGCCGATCTCGAGGCGTACATCGCCGGGCGGCCCGCCGTCGGGCGGCGCCACCGGATCGTCTCCCGTGGGACCGACGGCGACCTGGAGATGGTCTACGGGATCATCACCGAGGGCGACGGCCGGGGGACCGGCTCGTTCTCCTCGGTGGCGCTGGTGTCGCCGGACAAGCGCCTGGTCCGCTACCAGGCCTTCTTCCACCCCACCTTCGGCATGTTCCCGCTGCCCACCGGCGGTGCCGCGTGAGCGCCCCGTTCCTGGCGAAGTGGTTCGACACCCTCGACGGCGGTTCCCCGGACGACATCCTCGACATGATCGCGCCGGACTTCCGCTTCTCGATCGTGTTCGGCACCGGCGGCGAGGCGGCCCGGGACTTCGCGGGCGGCCGGGAGGCGATGGAGGGGTACCTCCGCCAGCGGGAGAAGGGCGTGCTGACCCATCACGTGCTGTCCGCCTCGACCGTCGGGTCCGACGAGCTGATGCTGGGTCAGGCGCGGCGCGGCGGGAAGTTCGAGTCGACGTTCGTCGCCGCGGCCCGGCTGGACGACTCGGGGCGGGTGGTCGGTCTGATGATCGGCCGCTCCCCGGAGTTCGACATCGAGGCCTGAGACTCAAGAGGAGACCGGAGATGTTCAACCTCGCCCTGCTCGCCGCCCGTCCCCCGGACTGGACCCACGAGCAGTTCATCACCTGGTGGCGCGGCGAGCACGCCGAGGTGACCTACCCCCTGCCGGGGCTGCGGGCCTGGCGCCACACCGCCGTGTCGAGCGCGCTCGAGCCGCGGTCGGAGGGCTGGGACGGCCTGTCCGTCCTGAGCTTCGACGACGAGGCAGCCGCCCGCGCCGCCCTCGCGAGCGACGAGTGGGCCGCCGCGGTCCGGCACGTGGGCGCCATGCGGGGCAAGCGGATCGCCCTGCTCGGCGACGAGCGCGAGATGTTCCGGGCCTGACGATGCGACAGCTCGTTCTGGACCTGGACCGGCGCGCCGCGGCGGCGCCGGACGACGTCGTCGCGATCGACGCCGACGGCCCGCACCGGCTCGCCGCGATCCTGGAGCAGGGCGCCGCGCTGGCCGCGGCGCTGCGCGAGGCGACCGGCCCCCGCCCCACGCTGTTGGTGCAGGCGGACAACTCGTGGCGCACCGTCGTCGCCGCCGTCGCAGTGGGCAGGCTCGCGGGCACGCTCGCCCTGATCAGCAGGCACGCCACTCGGCAGGAGTTCGCCGCGGCGTGCGAGGACATCGACCCGGACGCCGTCGTCGCCGCCCCCGGCATCAGCCAGGACTGGGCGGTCGGGCTCCCTGCGGCGGCCGACGTCCTGGACGGCTGGCGGCTCGCGGCCCGGCCCGCCCGCGACGGCGACCGCTGGCGGGGTGGGGTCGTCATCGGCCTGACCTCGGGCTCGACCGGTCGCGCCAAGGGTGTGGTGCAGTCCGAGGCGTCGCTGCGCTACGCCGGGCAGGCCACGATCGACGCGGTCGGGCTACGGTCCGGGGACACGGTCGCCGCACTCGTCCCGCTGTCGTCCGCCGCCGCCGTCTGCTTCGGCCTGTACCTGCCGCTCATGCTCGGCGGGCGCGTGCTGCTGGCGGACCGCTGGGACCCGGCCGCCGCGGTCGACCTGATGGCCGAGCACGAGGCCCGCTGGACGATGTGCGTGCCCACGATGGCGCTGCAGATGGGCGGGGCAGCCCGTGAGCCGGGCCTGCTGACCGCGATGACGGCGATGACCGTCGGCGGGGGTCCGATGGACGCGGGCGCGCTGGGCCGGGCCGAGCAGCACCTCGGGACGCGCTTCCTGCGGGTCTTCGGGATGTCGGAATGCCTGGGCCACACCACCTCGCTCCCCGGCGACACCCCCGAGAAGCGGCTCGGCACCGACGGCGTCCCCTTCCCGGGCACCGAGCTGCGGGCCGTCGACGAGGGCGGGGCGCCACTCCCGGCAGGGGCGACCGGACGGGCCCAGGTGCGCGGCCCCTCGCTGTTCGAGGGCTACGCGCGGGCCGGGGCCGTGGACCCGCCCGAGCTGACCGCGGACGGGTTCTTCCCGACCGGCGACCTCGTCGAGACCGCTTCGGACGGCACGATCTCGATCAAGGGCCGGGAGAAGGACATCATCATCCGCGGCGGGCGCAACATCGACATCACCGAGGTCGAGACCGCGGTGGCCCGCCATCCGCAGGTCGACCAGGTCTGCGTGGTCCCGGTGCCGGACGAGGTGCTGGGGGAGCGGATCGCGGTCCTGCTGGTCACCGAGCGAGCCGATCTCGACCTCGCCGAGCTGCAGCGTCACCTCGGCGAGCTCGGCCTGATGAAGGGCAAGTGGCCGGAGTTCGTGTTCCGGGTGGAGGCGTTGCCGCAGAACCGGGTGGGCAAGCTCTCCCGCGCCGACGCGTCCCGGCTGGCCCGCGAGCTGCGGGACGGGGCCCCGGCGTGACGACGGCGGCCCGCCGGTTCAAAGGCTCGGTCGCCGTCGTCACCGGGGCCGGCTCCGGCCTCGGGGCCGCCGCGGCCGAGCGGCTGGCCGCCGAGGGCGCCACCGTCGCACTGCTCGACCGCGACCTGCGGGCCGTGGCCGAGCTGGCCGACGAGCTCCCCCACGCCACCGCGCACGAGGTCGACGTGACCGACGCAGCCGCCGTCGACACCGTGATCGACACGGTGGCCGCCCGGCACGGTCGGATCGACGCCCTGGTCAACAACGCCGGCGTGGTCGGCCCGCAGGTGCCGGTCCACGAGACGACCGACGCGATCTGGTCGACCGTCATGCGGGTCAACGCCGACGGCGCGTTCCACGTGCTGCGCGCGACCCTGCGGGCCATGGTCGCGGGCGAGGGCGGTGCCGTGGTGAACATGGCCTCCTCGTCCGGGTTGTCGGGCAAGCCCAACATGGCGCCGTACAGCTTCTCGAAGGCCGGGATCGTCGGGCTGACCCGCTCCGCGGCCATCGAGTACGCGGCCCGCGGGGTGCGGGTCAATGCCGTCGCCCCGACCGCCGTCCGTACACCGCTGGTGGAGCAGCACATCCAGAACGCGCCCGACCCGTCCGCGATGAAACGCGGGGTCACCTCCCAGACACCGATCCCCGGCCTGCCCACGCCCGCGGACGTCGCGGGGGTGGTTGCGTTCCTGCTCTCTGCCGAGGCCGCGTGGATCACCGGCCTCACCGTCCCTGTCGACGGCGGATACCACGCCACCTAGCAGTCACCATCCACGACCTACGGGCCACGCCCGGGTCGACGCAGCGCGAAGGAGCGCCGATGTCCCAGGTCACCCCCGAGGAGGCGGCCCGCACCGGCCGGCGCGCGAGCATCGCCGCCGCCGTCGGTACCGCCATCGAGTACTACGACTTCGCGATCTACGGCTACCTCGCCGTCGTCCTCGCGCCGTTGTTCTTCCCGAGCCAGGACGGGCTCGTCGGCGTCCTGTCGACGCTGGTCGTCGTGGCCGGCGGGTTCGCCGCCCGCCCGCTCGGTGGAGTGATCTTCGGGCGGATCGGTGATCGACGTGGCCGGCGCATCGTGCTCATGGCGACGGTGAGCCTGATGGGCGTCTCGACCGTGCTGACGGGACTCCTGCCGACCTTCGCCACCATCGGCGTCGCCGCGCCGATCCTGCTCGCCGTGCTCCGGGTCGTGCAGGGCATCTCGGCCGGCGGCGAGATCGGCGGGGCCGCCTCGTTGGCGACCGAGTCCGCCCCGTCGCGACGCCGCGGCCTGTTCGGCTCTGCAACGTCCGTCGGTGTCGCGTTCGGCTTGGCGGGTGCTGCGGCCGCTGTCGGGACCGTCACCGCGGTCACGACTCCCGAGCAGCTCTCCTCGTGGGGCTGGCGCATCCCGTTCCTCGTCGCCGGCCCTCTGCTGCTCGGCGCGGTGCTCTACCGGATGCGGGTGGAGGACTCGCCGGTGTTCAAGGAGCTGGTTCAGGACTCCGAGCCGGTGAAGGCCCCTGTGACCGAGGTTCTCCGCGGGCACGGGGGTGCCGTGCTGCGGACCGTCGGCATCGTCTATGCCACGTTGACGACCGGCAGCCTCGCCTCGGTGTACATCCTGGTGCACCTCTCAGCGGTGCTCGGGTACTCGCTGACGGGCTCGCTGTGGTTGATCGTGTTGATCGTGCTGCTGCCGGTCGGGTTGGTGCCGTTGGCCGGCGCGCTGAGCGACCGGTTCGGGCGTCGAGCCGTGCTGGCAACGGCAGCGCTCGGGTTCATCGTCCTGGCGGTGCCCTGTTACTGGGTGATGCAGCAGGGCTCGCTGGTCTGGGCCATGGTGGCGGCGATCATCCTGAACATCCCCTTCGCCGTGCAGCAGGGCGTGCTCTACACCCTGCTCCCCGAGCTGTTCCCGACACGCGTTCGCTACACCGGCGTCTCGATCGGCTTCAACATCGGGGGAGTGCTGGGCTCGGGCCTGGTCTCGGTGATCGCGACCGCCCTGGTCACGTTGACCGGCAACACGTTGGCGCCCGCGTTCTACTTGATCTTCGCTGCCCTCGTCGGCCTCGCGTTCGTCGCGATCACCCGCGAGACCTCCCGAGACAACCTCGGGAGCGAGGACACCGAGAACTCGACGCTGGGTAGCTCGCGTCCTGTTTGACCTTTCCGCGCTTCCATCGACTCGGTGATCCTCTCCGGCATCCCGGGGGCACGCTGCACCCGGCGGTCCGCAACCTCGGCGGTCACGATGCCGGCTTCGGACGACGTATCCGGCCCGATCGGCGACACCCGCCCCACGTCATCTTCGGCTACACGATCCAGCTCTCCGTCGATGACTTCTTCCGCTTGTGCTTGGTCGTCGTCACTGTCCGGGCGGTGCAGTCGGTGAGGAGGTACTGCTGGTAGCCCAGGTCGAAAACCGGCCGCGGCAGTGAGCAGGACGCACTTGTCGGTGGCGACTCCGGCGACACGCTGATCGGGGTGCCGTTCTGCCAGGTGGCCAGCGCGGAGATCTCCACGGCGCGGACCTCGAACGCGTCGGCGAGACGGCGCAGATGAAGATCCTCGGCGAGGGCGGCGAAGTAGCGGTAGTTGGCCCACCTGTAGCGACAACGCTCTGGCCTGCAGATCCTGTGCGCCGCGAGGGAGTCGAACCCCCAACCCGCTGGAGGGGAGTCGGGTGGTCGCCCAGAGTCCACGAACGACGATCCTGCTGGTCGAACGGTCGTTGCTCCTCTGACCATCTTCTGCCGTGGTCGGTCGATGACGCCATGATCTGGGGTAAGCGGTGACCGAAACGGTGACCGGTCGCCCGTCCTCGGTGCTCCCCGAACGGCACTCAGAGCGCCGGCCGGACCCGTTCGGCGAACTCCCGCATCACGTCTCGGGCAGTGGCCAGCGGGCTCTGCAGCGCCAGCTCGGTCACGCCGGCCCGTTCGGCCTGCCGGATCTGGTCCACGACCTCGTCGACGGTGCCCACGATGGTGACCGCGCGGACGGCGTCCTCGGTCAGGAACCTGCGCTCGGCGGCGGACAGCCAGGTGGCGTGGCCGTCGTGCAGTTCGAGGTAGCGGCGGTCCGCGGGGGTCGCCATCCCGGCGACGTGCGCGCAGTACTCCTCCCAGAAGGGTCGGAAGGGCGGTGGCACGGCGTCCTCGTCCTCCCGGATCGACCACATCTCGTAGGCGAAGTGGATCGCGGCGCCCACCCAGGAGTCGGTCATCGCGAGCACGCGTGGCGAGGTCGCCGACTCGCCCTCCGCCAGCACGACGACGTTCGTCATCGACGTCGTCGTGAAGCCCGGAGGAAGGGCGCGGCCCGACCGAGCGGCACCCTCGGCCACCAGCTCCGTGACGCCCTTGACCTCGTCCGGGCGGGTCACGGCGATCGTGACCACACCGTCGCCCTCCGCGCCCGCGAGGCGCAGCGCGCGCGGGCCGTTGGCGCCCACGACGACCGGGATGGGGTGGTCGAGGTCGACGAACCCGTGGTCGCGGTTGAGGAAGCGGGTGTGCGTGCCCCCGCCGAGGTCCACCTCCTCGCCCGCGAGCAGGCCGCGAACCGTGCGGACGTAGGTCCTGAACTCACCGACGGGCATGGGTTTGCGGCCCATGACCCGCATCGACGTGTGGCCCGTGCCGATGCCGAGGAAGGTCCGGCCCGGCGCCAGCTTCGCCACCGACGCGACGGAGTGGGCCGTGACGGGTGCAAGCCGGGTGCCGGCCGCGGCGACACCCGGGCCGAGAGCGATGCGTTCGGTGTGGGCCGCGGCGAGGGCGAGCGTCGCGTAGCAGTCGGACCACAGCATCTGGGAGTCGCAGGCCCACGCCGAGTCGAAGCCCAGCTCTTCCGCGTACCGGAAGACCTCCCAGTCGTCGATCCGGGGAGCGAGGACGACCCCGAACCTCATCGGACAGCTCCGGCGACCGTCGGTCGTACGGCGGGCTCCGCGACACGGGGCAGAGCCGAGATCCACCGGCCGATCCGGGTCAGCGACTCGTCGGCGACAGCGAGCCGTCCGGCGCCCATCTGGTAGACGTGCTGCTGCCCGTCCTCGAGCTCCACCGTCACGGAAACCCCGGCTGCGCGGGCGCGCTCGGCGAGGCGCGTCGTGTCGTCCCGCAGGGTCTCGTGCCTGCTCGCGGTCAGGTACAGGGGCGGCAGGGGAGCGAGGTCCGCGTGCAGCGGATTCACCGCGGCCGCCTCCGGCGACTCGCCCGCCAGGTACAGCTGCGCCATCAGCTGCAGGGTGGGCCGGTCGACCATGGCGTCGAGGTCGGCGTTCTCGGCCAGCGACTCCGCGGTGTTCGCCAGGTCGAACCACGGGGAGAGGGCGACGACCCCGGCGGGCGGCGTTCCACGCTCGGCCAGCCGGAGCGCAACGCTCAGCGCCAGGTTGCCGCCCGCGGAATCGCCGGACAGGACGATGTCGGCAGGCCGGTGGGCGGCGTCGATCAGCCAGCCCACCGTGGACACGAGGTCCTCGATCGCCGCGGGGAACGGGTGCTCGGGAGCCCGGCGGTAGTCCACGACCAGCGCCGAGGCGTCGGTCCGTGCCGCGAGGTGCCCGGCGAGCTTGCGGTGGCTGTGCCGGGAGCCGACGACGAAGCCGCCACCGTGCGCGTGGACGACGACCCGCCCGGAGCCGCCGAGCAGACCGGAACCGCCGACCGCGCGGCACCAGGTGGCGGGGACCGGCGCACCCTCAGCCTCGGCGTACTGCACCCTCGCGGGCTCCGTCGTCCCCAGGTGCCAACCCTCGAAGAGGTCCCGCATCGCGTCCACGCCCATGTCCGGCGTCCGGGCGAGACGCGCGGCGAAGCCGCTGTACAGAGTGGTCAGATGATCCGTCATGGCGTTCCTCGCTGAAGCCGTGGTGGTGTCGTGATCAGGACGCGGCGCTGGAGAGCGGGCGACGGCTCTCGGCGCCGACCAGGGTGCGGAACAGCCGGTCGACATCGGCGGGGGCGACGTCGCCGCTCCACCCGACGAAGAGGTCGGGCCGGACGAGGACCAGACCGAGCGGCTCCTCGGTGACGACGGGCTCGTCGAGCTCGAGCACGGTCAGCGGGATGCCGAGGCGCTCGGCCGCGGCGCGGAACGGGGTCGCGTCGCCGCGGGAGCGGACCAGGGTGAAGTCGCGACCCAGGCGGTCGAACACCGAGCCCCCGTCGGGCAGCCAGGCGTGCGGGAACCGGGAGCCGGGCGCGACGCTCGGCCGGTACTGGTCGATGCGGTCGATCGCGCCGGGTGCGTGCACCCCGTCCGCGACGATGCCGGGGGAGTCGGCGTAGCGAGCGCCGAACTGCACACCCTGGCTGTGCCACTGCTGCCGGTCGACCTCGGCGATCCGGGCTCCGACCTCGGCGCGCAGCCGGGCGCCCTCGGCGTCGTCGACGTGCAGGGCGGGGTCACGCGCGATCGTGGCCATGTCGCGGTCGATCTTCAGTGCGGCCCGTGAGGTCGCCTCGCCCACCGACGTCCGCTCCACCTCGTAGGCGTCGAGCAGGTCCGGGCCACCCCAGCCGGCCAGCAGAGCGGCGAGTCGCCAGCCGAGGCCGACGGCGTCGGCGATGCCCGTGTTCATGCCGAAGCCGCCCAGCGGCAGCCAAAGGTGTGCCGCGTCGCCGGCGAGCACGATCCGGCCGTCGACGAACTTGTCGGCGACCAGCCGACGTGGGGTCCAGCGCACGACCTGGATCTTCTCCAACTCCATGTCCCTGCCCAGCGCGGCGCGCAGCACCTCGTCCTCGTCGAGGTCCTCGGGTGCGGTGCCCTCCGGGACACGGGCGTGGCAAAGGTAGAGACCCTTGCCGTCGAGCTGGACGAACGAGCCCTTCAGGCGCGGGCCGTACCACCAGTACATCCAGCCGGGGCGCTCCGCCGCCGCGAACTCGCGGGCCAGCTCGGCCGAGCGGAAGTACACCGAGAGCCGGTTCTCCGCGGCCTGCGAGTCACCCTGCAGCCGGGCGCCGATCGCCCGCCGGGTGGTGCTGGCCCCACCGTCGCACCCGACGACGTAGTCCGCGGTCACCACGGTCTCGACGCCGCTCGCCTCCGCGCGGACCTCCACCTTCCCGCCGTGGTCGACCACCGCGGTCACCCGGCTCCCGCGGATGATCTCGACGGAGGCGTAGCCGCGGACGTGTTCCTCCAGGATGGGCTCGAGGTAGATCTGCGAGATCCGGTGCTGGGGTTCGGGGGTCGGCCACTCGGCGAGCTCGGGAGCGGTGCGGTCGACGATCTGCTGCGCGGAGGAGAACGGGAAACGGGTGAGCTCCCATCCGGTCAGCGTCGTGCAGTAGACGATGTCGGTGGCGTGGTCGAGCGGGAGCCCCGCCCGTCGGATCGGGTCGGCCACGCCGAGCCTGCGGAAGTACTCCATCGACCGGGCGTTGGTGGTGTTGCAGCGCGGGTTGTCGGTGGTCGTCGGGTTCTGCTCGAGCACGAGGGTGTCGATCCCGCGGGTCCCGAGCTCGGCGGCGAGCGTCAGGCCGACCGGTCCCGCGCCGACGACGATCACGGAGCGGTGTCCGGAGGGGATGGTCATGAGGGGGTCTCCTCGGGGGTGTCGAGCGCCTCGAGCGCCTTCCCCGCGGTGGGGAAGAGGCGGCAGAAGGTGCGCCAGAAGATGTTCTCCAGGTGCTCGTCGGCCATGTCGGAGGCGAGCAGCTCCGCCATGACGGCGGGCACGTTGTAGCTGACGGGATCGGCGTAGGAGTCGGTGCCGAACAGCAGCCGCTCGGACCCGAACCGGGCGACGAAGGCGTCGAGCGGGCGCAGGAGCGGGAAGCAGATCGCGGTGTCGAACAGGATGTTGTCGAACCGGTCCGCGAGGTCGAACACGTACTGCACCTGGGTCGAGGCCGAGAACCCGTCGAGCGCGACGATCGTCGCGTCGGGATGGTCGCGGGCGAGGTCTGCGAACATCCAGGGCGCCTCGAGGTTGGACTCGGCGAACATGTGGACGTAGCAGGGCAGACCGCGGCTCGTCGCCTCGTCGACCAGGGCGTGCATCCGCCGGTCGGACACCGCCACGCCCTGGTAGCGGGTGTGCCAGACCACGCCGTCGAGGGCCAGGTCGCCCACCATCCGATCCAGCTCCTCGCGGCACAGGGCGAGGCCGTGCAGCGGCTCCACGGTGCCCAGCGCGGCGAGGAAGCGGGGTGAGGAGTCGCGGTAGGCGGCGACGGCGTCGTTGACCTCGCGGGTGTTCACGATCCCGTACGGGCGCTCGTACTGCAGGCCCGGCATGACCGCGCAGGCGCTCATCCCGAAGCGGTCGAGCATGGCGTGGTGGACCTCGACCGGGTCGCGGGACTCGGCGGCGGAGGCCCGCTCCTCGGCGGCGCCGATCGCCAGGCTGCCGACATGGTGGTGGGTGTCGACGATGTGGCGGACGGTCCGCCTCACGACAGCTCCCGGCGGCCCGCGGCGTTCGCGCGGCGGCGCAGCGCCACGATGGAGAGCAGGCTGATCACGCCGAGCACGGTCATGTAGGCCGCGACCGACCAACTTGCCCCCGTGGCGTCGAGCAGCGCGGCGGTGATCAGCGGGGCGAGTCCGCCGCCGAAGATCGAGCCGACCTGGTAGCCCAGCGACGCGCCCGAGAACCGGACGTCGGTGCTGAACAGCTCGGAGTACAGCGCGACCTGTGGCCCGAACATCAGCGAATGCACCGTGAAGCACACGACGAGGGCGACGAACACCAGCCACAGGTTCGCCGTGTCGATCAGCGCGAACATCGGCCAGGCCCACAGCGCCACCCCGACCGCCCCGACGATGAACAGCTTCGGACGGCCCACCCTGTCGGACAGGTGTGCGAAGTAGGGCAGGAAGAACAGCGGCGCGACGCAGGCGGCCAGGATCACGCCCAGCAGCGGGCCGCGGGACAGGTGCAGGGACCGGACGCCGTAGTCGAGGACGCCGGAGACGATGATGAAGGCGACCGCGTTGGGCAGGACGAAGGCGCCACCGGCCAGCAGGATCGTGCGCCAGTGCTCGCGGATCACCTTCGCGAGCGGGGGCTGCTCGGGTTCGTCGGGCGCCGGCCGGGTGGCCTGCAGCTCCTTGAACTTCGGGGTGTCCTCGACCGCACGGTGGATGTAGAGCCCGATACCGATCATCAGCAGGCCGGAGAGGAACGGGACCCGCCAGCCCCAGGCCATCATCTGCTCGTCGGAGAAGACGAACGACAGCACGAGGAACGCGCTGATCCCGCCCATCAGACCGACCTGGGCGCCGACCTGGACGAAGCTGCCGAAGAAGCCGCGCCGCCCGCTCGGCGCGCTCTCGGTCAGCAGCAGCGAGGCCCCGCCCCATTGCCCGCCGAGCGCGAAGCCCTGCAGCAGGCGCAGCACCACCAGCAGCGCGGCCGCGAACCAGCCGACGGTCGCCCCGGTGGGCAGCAGACCGATCAGGAACGTCGCGACTCCCATGACCGCGGTCGAGGCCACCAGAACCGGCTTGCGTCCGTAGCGGTCGCCGTAGTGCCCGGCGACCGCGCCGCCCAGGGGGCGGGCGACGAACCCGACGGCGAGGGTGAGGAACGAGGCCAGCGTCGCCGCGGTGTCCCCGAGCCCGGAGAAGAACAGCGGGCCGAGGTAGATCGCGGCAGCGGTGGCGTAGACGAAGAAGTCGAAGTACTCCACGGCCTGGGCCAGGACGGCGACGGTCACGAGCCGGCGCAGAGCAGGAGGAGGCGGCGGCGTCGCCGCAGCGACGCCCGGCCGGACGGCGGCGGCCGGCGAAGGGGGCGTGAGGTCAGTCATGCCAAGCAAGCTAAGCGGGCCGTGGGAATAGCACTATGACGAATTCCGACGCACTCACTGAGCCGTACGGCTATGCATCCGGGCGGGACGACCTCGCTCGAGAGGACGATCAGCGGACGCTGCCATAGCTCGACAGCTAAGTCTCGGCGCCGATCTTCCTCATGGACCCCTCTGCACGGCCGACTCTAGCGTTGGCCCGTCCTGTGCTGCCTCATCCGTGAGCAGAGCGGCTTCACCCGAGGAGAGTCCTTATGAGCAGACTCCGGTTCGGCATCTTCCTCGCGCCGATCCACGCACCCGGCCAGAACCCGACCCTCGCCCTGCAACGCGACCTGGAGCTCATCGAGCACCTCGATGCGCTGGGCTACGACGAGGCCTGGATCGGCGAGCACCATTCCGCCGGCTCCGAACTGATCGGCTCGCCGGACATCTTCATCGCGGCGGCGGCGGAGCGCACGCGGCACATCAAGCTCGGCACCGGCGTGACCTCGATCGCCTACCACAATCCACTGTGGGTGGCGGACCGCATGGTGATGCTGGACCACCTCACCCGCGGCCGGGTGATGCTCGGCTGCGGTCCGGGCTCGCTGCCGACCGACTCGTCGATGATCGGGCTGACCCCTACGGACACCCGCGAGCTCCTCGAGGAGAACCTCGACATCATCTTGCGACTCCTGCGCGGGGAGTCGGTCACGGCGCAGACGCGCACCCACACCCTGGTCGACGCCCGGCTGCAGCTGCGCCCCTACAGCGATCCGTGCTTCGAGGTCGCCGTGGCTGCGGTCGCCTCGCCCACGGGCCCTCGCCTGGCCGGGCGGCACGGCACCGGGATGCTGTCGGTCGGTGCGACTCTCACCCGAGACGGGTTCGACGCCCTCGCCCGCCACTGGGACGTCGTCGAGGAACGGGCGGCGCACCACGGGCTGCCGGCGCCGGACCGGTCGACGTGGCGGTTGACCGGGTTGGTCCACGTCGCGGAGACCCGCGAGCAGGCCTATCGCGATGTCGAGTACGGCATCGAACACTGGTTCACCTACTTCAGCAGGGTCGCCGCCTTCCCCCAGATGGCCGTCGGCGAGCGCGCCGACGTCCGCGGGATGATCGACTTCATCAACGAGGCCGGGATCGGCGCGATCGGCACCGTCGAGGACGCCAAGGCTCAGGTCCGTCGACTGGTCGACCAGAGCCGCGGGTTCGGCACCTTTCTGTTCTCAGGGCATGAGTGGGCGAGCCCACAAGCCTCCAGACGCTCCTACGAGCTGATCGCCCAGTACGTGTTCCCCGAGTTCCAGGGGCAGGCCGAGAGCACACTCGCTGCCGGCGACCGGGCGCGCGAGCAGCGGGCGACCCTCGCCCAGAGCCAGCTCGACGCGGTCGAGCACATGACCAGGCGATACCAGCAGGAGCTCGACGACATCGGGCACCCGGCAGTGCGGGACCACGAGAGCGTGTCCCGGTGACCGGGCGCCTCGAAGGAAAGGTCGCCCTGGTCACCGGGGCCGCGCGCGGGCAGGGACGGAGCCATTCCGTCCGGCTGGCCCAGGAAGGTGCCGACATCATCGCCGTCGACCTCTGCGGTCCCGTGGACAGCATCGACCTGTACCCACCCGCGACGGAGGAGGACCTGGCCGAGACCGCGCGGCTCGTCGAGGAACACGACCGGCGGGTGGTCACCGCCAAGGCCGATGTGCGCGATGCGGAAGGCCTGCGCGCGGCGGTGGACGCAGGGGTGGCCGAGGTGGGCCGGTTGGACATCGTGTGCGCCAATGCCGGCGTGCTGGGGCTCCGGCCTGCGCTGGAGCTCTCCGTCACCGCGTGGCGCGAGCTGATCGACGTCAACCTCACCGGGGTGTGGAACACCTGCCAGGCTGCTCTCCCGCACGTGCTCGCCGGCGGTCGTGGGGGCTCGATCGTGATCACGAGCTCCACCGGCGGCCTCAAGGGTCTGACGAACGCCGCGCACTACGTGACGGCCAAGCACGGTCTCGTCGGGATGATGCGGGCGCTCGCGAACGAGTTCGCGCCTCACTCGATCCGCTGCAACACCGTCCACCCGACGACGGTCGACACGCTCATGATCCAGAACGACGGGTTGCGCAGGCTGTTCGATCCCGCGAACCCGAGCCCGACACGCGAGTCGATCGCGCCGATCATGCAGAACAAGAACGCGCTTCCCGTGCCGTGGGTCGAGCCGGTCGACGTGTCCAACGCCGTCCTGTTCCTCGCCTCCGACGAGGCCCGGTACATCACCGGAGTGACCCTGCCGGTCGACGCCGGCTACACCGTCAGATGAGCCGCTGCCCGCCACGTGGCCGTCGTCGCTCACCGGAATGTCAGGAGCAGCAGTGATCGCCGGTCCCGACGACACTGTCGAGATCGACACCATCCTCCGGGTCGCTCTTGATCCACAGCCGCCGGTCCTCGACTGAACGGCCCTGGGGCTAGCCCTGGACAACCAGAGCCNCCGACGGCGCACTGCCGTCGGCCCGGGGCCTCGTCATCTTTTGGTCAGGCCAGCGCGGGAGGCGAGTCGGGCTCCGGGTGTACCGACCTCGCCTCGGCCGACGGGGACACGGGACTGCGCAGGGACACGGTGGCGATCACGCTGATCACCCCGTTCAGGACCAGATAGCCCGCGATAGCGGCCGTGCTGCCGCTGGCGGCGTACAACATGGTCGCCACCAGCGGTGCGATCGCGCCACCGAGCACACTGCCCGCGCCGTAGGCCACCGACGAGCCGCTGTACCGGAGCGTGGTGGGGAACGCCTCGGTGATGTAGGCCCCGAACGGACCGCTCGAGACGCCGATCAGGGCCGCGGCGACCGTCGTGGCCCCGAGGAGCTCCGCCGTGCCGCCGGTCTCCACCAGCCAGAAGTAGGGAAAGGCCCAGACGGCGACCCCGGCCATGGAGGCGGCGAGGACGGGCCGTCGACCGAAGCGGGCCGCTGCCAGCGCCGCGATCGGGACCGCCGCGCCCCACACCACGGCTCCGACGAGGGTCGCGAGCAGGATGGTCGTGGGACTGAACAGCTCGCGAGCGGCAGCGTGACCGGCGAGGAAGACCAGCAGGATGTTGCCCAGCGCCGTGGTCGCGATGGGGATGCCGGCGGCCGGGACCCAGACGCGCGGTGCACGCAGGACCTCGCCGATGGGCGCGCGCCGCACCCCCTGCCGCGCGCGGGCTCGCTCGAACTCGGGGCTCTCGCCGAGCCGCAGCCGCAGGAGCAGGCCGAACGCGACGAGGATCGCGCTGGCCAGGAAGGGGATTCGCCACCCCCACTCGACGAACGCGGCATCGCCGAGGGCGGTGCGCACGGCCAGGAAGACCAGGCTGCCGAGCAGGACTCCTGCGGGCAGGCCGACCTGCGGGAGCGCGCTGAGCAGGGTGCGCTGACGGGGGGACCGCGCGTTCTCCAGGGCCAGGAGCGTGGCGCCGCCCCACTCGCCGCCCACCGCGAACCCCTGGGCGAACCGCAGCACCAACAACGTGATCGGTGCGGCGACACCGATCGCGGCGTAGGTGGGAAGCACACCGATCGCAGCGGTGGCGGTCCCCATGACCGTCAACGACAGGACCAGCATGCGTTTGCGACCGATCCGGTCGCCGTAGTGGCCGATGAGGGCCCCGCCGAGCGGACGGGCGACGAAGCCGATCGCGAACGTCGACAGTGCCGCGAGCGTGCTCGCCACGGGTGAGGCGTTCGGGAAGAACTGGGGGGCGAAGACCGACGCGACGGCCAGGCCGTAGATGAAGAAGTCGTACCACTCGATCGTGGTGCCGATGAGACCGGCGATCGCGACCCGCCACGGGCCCACGGCGGGGGAGTCGGTGGTGTGTTCGGACATCGTCGTCCTTTCGAGAGGGTGGTCAGGAGGGGCGGTGGACGGGGGTGGGGAGGCCTTCGTAACGAGCCTTCAGCTGGAGCGCGAGAGTGCGGGAGTAGAACCGGACCTGTTGCAGGTTGCCGCCGTGCATCCAGAGGTTGGTCACCTGCGTGGGCTTCCACATGTTGCGCAGCTCTCCCTCCCAGGGACCCGGGTCGTTCGTCGTGCCGGAGCCCAGGCCCCAGCAGGGTCCGAGGCGGGTCGCGGTCTCCTGGTCGACGAGCTCGGACACCCAGTCGGTCATCGACTCGTAACCGGTCGCGAAGACGACCAGGTCGGCAGGCAGTTCCGTACCGTCGTCGAGGACGACCGCGTCCTCGGTCAGGTGGCTCACCTGGCCGTGGGCGAGCGCGACCCGGCCGTCGGCGACCAGGTCCGCGGCGCCGACGTCGATGTAGTAGCCGGAGCCGCGGCGGAGGTACTTCAGCAACATGCCCGATCCGTCGTCTCCCCAGTCGAGCCAGAAGCCGGCCTGCCGCAGCCGGTCGTAGAAGTCCCGGTCGACCTCGGCGATCTGCTCGAAGAGGGGGGTGTGGACGGACGGCAGGACCCGGTAGGGCACCGAGGCCCCGAGCAGGTCTGCTCGCTCGGTCGTGATCCCGGCTGCCTCGGCGTGCTCGGAGTAGAGGCGGCTGGAGAGGCGTTCCCGGAGGGTCTGGCTCTTCACGACGAGCGTCGACGAACGCTGCACCATCGTCACGTGGGCGTCCTTCTCCCACAGCGCGCCGCAGATGTCGAACGCCGAGTTGTTGCTGCCCACCACGACGACCCGGCGCCCGCGGTAGCCGTCGGGACCAGGGTGCGCCGAGGAGTGCTGCACCTCGCCGCGGAACACGTTCGTGCCGACCACCTCGGGCATCCGCGGTTTGCCGGACATGCCGGTGGCGAACACGAGGTGCGTGGGCCGGACGGTGAGCGGGGCGCCGTCGCGCACGAGGTCGACGATCCATTCCGCGGCGTCGTCGGACCAGCGGGCACGGACGGCTTCGGTGCCGGACCAGTAGGGCACCTCCAGGTGCGTGACGTACGACTCCAGCCAGTCGCCCATCCTGTCCTTGGGGGTGAAGATCGGCCACGTGTCGGGGAACTTCATGTACGGCAGGTGGTTCGCCCAGACCGGGTCGTGCAGGCACAGCGACTTGTAGCGATTGCGCCACTGGTCGCCTGCCCGTGGGTGTCGGTCGATCACGAGTGCGGGGACGCCGAGCTGACGCAGTCGGGCCCCGAGGACGATGCCGCTCTGGCCGCCGCCGATCACGAGCACGTAGGGTTGGGTGAGGACGCCGAGCGCCTCCGCCTCGTCCTGCCTGGTCTCGAGCCAGGTCCGGCGATCCTTGTGGGCGCCGTGCCGCGTACCCATCGGGCGGCGCGTCCGTCGGGGTTCCTCGTGCCCCTTCAGCTCGGCCAGCGCGGTGAGCAGGGTGAAGGCCCGGTCGTCACCGTTCTCGCGGACGAGCCGAACGACCCCTTCACCGACTCCCACGGCGGTCTCGAAGGCGAACACCGCGGCGACGAGCCCGTCGGGCTCCTCGACGGTGTCGAGGAGCCGGAAACCGGACGGGTCGGTGGCGGCGAGGGTGGCTGTCAGCAGGTCCCGAACCCCTGCGCGGTGTTCGACGGTCTGCAGGTCCCACGTGAACGACAGCAGGTCGCGCCAGTAGCTCCGGGTGGCGAAGAGGCCGACCGCACGTTCGATCTCCTGTCGGCCGAGGGCGTCCTCGAACTCGGCCAACCACGCCCTGGCGCGGTTCGCCGGCTCCTCGGGGACGATCGTGCCGACGGCCTCGGACCGGGCGGTCTGAGTCATGCTGCCCTCCTCCGTGAGGTGATGTGGAGGAAAGCTAAGGCGTGGACCTTATAGGCACTATGAGGAAATTCGCTGGGTACGTGAGGCCTATGGCTATGAATGAGGAGCGAGGAAGGTGTGGACGCCCGCGCGGATGACGCCGGTCAGGGTGTTCTGGAACTCGGTCAGCCGCCTTCCTCGGCGTTGGACGAGGTAGAGCTTGTCCCGCAGGTCCTGGCCGCTGATCCGCACCTCACGCAGGAGGCCCGTGTCCAGCTCGCGCTGCACCGAGGCCCGCCAGAGCAGGGCCACGCCCAGCCCGCCCTGGACCGCCACCTTCATGGACTCGGCGCTGCCGAGCTCGATCGCCACGCTCCGGTCGACGACTCCGATCGCCGCCAGTGCCGAGTCCTGGCTGCGACGGATGGCCATGCCCGCGGGCGGGCAGACGAAGGACAGGCCCGTCAGCTCCGCGACGGACACCGCATCCCCGACCCTCGTGTCGTCGGGCGCCGTGACGAGGCAGAAGGAAGGTCGGGCGATCAGTTCCGCCTCGAAGGAGTCGGTGTCGAGGACGGCGTCCGTGGCGAGCACCGAGAAGTCGTACCGTCCGGAGAGGGTGCCCTCGAGCGCGATCTCGACACTCGACGGACTGAGGGAGATCGAGGCGTGCGGGTGGCCGCGGCGGAAGTCGACGAGGAGCGGCGGCAGGACGTAGTTGCCGACCGACATGCTCGCCCCGATCGACGCGCGGCCGGCGGCGCCGCGGGAGATGTCGCGAAGGCTGCGGTCGAGCTCGGTGCGCCCCCGCAGCACCTCGGTCGCCCACAGGTGCACCTCGGCGCCCGCTTCCGTCAGCTCCATACCACGGCCCTCCCGCCGGAAGAGCTTGACCCCCAGCCGCTCCTCGAGGGAGCGCAGGTGCGCGCTCACGACCGGCTGGGACACGAACAGCTCCTCGGCCGCCAGCCGGACGCCGCCTCGCTCGACCACCCGGGAGAAGACCTCGAGCTTGTGCAGGGAGATCCGGTTGTCCGGCGCGGATGGACTCATAGTCAGAATGCTAAGTCGTGCCGCCGGAATTTCACATAGACCTATCTGAATCGGAGACATAGCGTCGGGTCGTCCCACTACCGAGGAGGTCAGGATGCCGCTCGCCGCGATCACGACGTCGCACACGCCGCTGATGCACACCGTCGAGCCTCGGGGAGACGCCCGGGCCGCGGTCGACGCCGCCTTCGCCGACGCCCGCGCCTTCGCCCGGGAGTTCCACCCCGACCTCGTGGTCGTCGTGGCCCCCGACCACTACAACGGCATGTTCTACGACCTCATGCCCCCCTTCTGCGTGGGTACCGCGGCGGATGCCGTCGGCGACTACGGGACGGCCGTGGGCCCGTTGGCCGTGGACCGCGACGCAGCCCGCCACGTCGTCCGCGAGGTGCTCGGAGCAGGGATCGACCTCGCGATGAGCGAGCGCATGGTCGTCGACCACGGCTTCGCGCAACCCCTGGAGCTGCTGTTCGGCGCGATCGACGCCATCCCGACGGTGCCCGTGTTCGTCAACTCCGTGGCCGTGCCGTTCGGTCCGGTGCAGCGGACCCGGCTGCTCGGTGCGGCGCTCGGCCGAGCCCTGCTCGCTCTCGACCGGCGGGTCCTGCTGCTCGGCTCCGGCGGCCTGTCCCACGACCCGCCGCTGCCGCAGCTGGAGGGCGCCCCGCCCGAGGTCGTCGCACGCCTCGTGTCCGGCAGGCACCCGTCGGCGGAGGATCGGGCCGCGCGGGAGGGCCGGGTGCGCGAGGCGGGCCTGGCCGTGATCGCCGGGGATCCCGGCCCGCGGCTGAACCCGGCCTGGGACCAGGCGTTCCTCGACCTGCTGGCCCGGGGCGAGCTCGGCGCCACCGACGGCTGGACCAACGGCTGGATCACCGCCGAGGCGGGCAACTCCGCCCACGAGGTCCGCACCTGGCTGGCCTGCTACGCCGCCCTGGCCGCCGCCGGCCCGTACGCGGTGCGCAGCAGCTTCTACCGGCCGATCCCGGAGTGGATCGCCGGGTTCGGCATCACCACCGCAGAGACCCTCGCACCGACCCGGAGGACCCCGTGACCCTTCCCGTACCCGTCACCGACGAGCCGAGCATCTGGACGGCCCTGTTGGGCCAGGACCTGACCATCCGCCACGTCCAGGTCGGCGAGTGGAACACCCGCGTGCTGGAGGCGGGCTCCGGACCCGAGACCGTGGTGCTGCTGCACGGCGTCGGCGGGCATCTCGAGGCCTACGCGCGCAACATCCCGGCGCTGGCTGCCCACCACCGGGTGATCGCCTACGACTACCCCGGTCACGGCATGACCACCCCGACGACCCGCCCGCTCGAGCTCCCGGACTACGTCGAGCACCTCCTCGGCCTGCTCGACGCGCTCGGCGTGGACAGGGCCCACCTGAGCGGCGAGTCGCTCGGCGGCTGGATCGCGGTCAAGGCGGCGTACGCGCACCCCGAGCGGGTGGGCCGGATCGTGCTCAACACCCCCGGCGGCGCCCTGTCGGACCCGGCCGTGCGCGAGCGCATCCGCAGCCTGTCCCAGGGTGCGGCCGACGACCCCAGCGACGAGCGCATCCGCGCCCGGGTGACCTGGCTGATGGCCGACCCCGCGAGCGTCACCCAGGAGCTGGTCGACGTGCGCCGCACGATCTACGCCCAGCCCCCGTTCGCCGAGTCCATGCGCAACATCATGTGCCTGCAGGACGGCGACGTCCGCGCCCGCAACATGATCACCGACGAGGAGCTCGCCGCGATCCAGGCTCCGGCGCTCGTCGTCTGGACCAGCGACGATCCCTCCGGTCCGGCCGCCGTCGGGCTGAAGATGGCCGAGCGGCTCCCGAACGGCCGCTTCGAGCTGGTGAAGGGCGCGGGCCACTGGCCGCAGTGGGAGCAGCACCGCTACTTCAACGAGCTGGTGCTCGCCTTCCTGGACGAAGACGCCCGCGTCGCCGCGGGCTGAGGAGCTGTGATGACCACCATCCCCGTGACCAACCCGCGGACCGGCGAGGTCGACCACTGGATCGAGCCCTGGGGCCGCGCGGAGATCGCCGCGCTCGGCGCCGACCTGCGCAAGGCGCAGCAGGGGTGGAGCGAGGCGGGCATCGCGCACCGGGTGGCGGTACTGCGCCGCTGGGCGGACGCGATCGAGGCACACGCCGGCGCGATCGGGGACGCCGAGGCCGTCGACACCGGCCGCAGCCGCGTCGCGCACGAGGTGCCGCACATGGTCGTGGCGTCCGTCCGCGGCTGGTGCGACGCGGCCCCCACACTCCTCGACGGTGCCCGGCTGCAGGGCCGGTCGAGTGTCACGGACACGGTTTCCTTCGACACCGAGCTCGACCCCTACCCGTTGCTCGGGGTGATCAGCCCGTGGAACCACCCGTTCCTGCTGTCCATGCTCGACGCCGTGCCCGCGCTGCTCGCGGGCTGCGCCGTGATCGTCAAGCCGAGTGAGGTCACGCCCCGGTTCGTGGAGCCGGTCTCCGCGAGCATCGCCGAGGTGCCCGAGCTCGACGCCGTGCTGCGCTACGTACTCGGCGGGCCCGAGACCGGCCAGGCGCTCGTCGCCGAGGTGGACGCGCTGTGCTTCACCGGCAGCGTGAGCACCGGCCGCGCGCTCGCGGAGACCTGCGCCCGCCTTTTCATCCCGGCCTTCCTGGAGCTGGGCGGCAAGGACGCGGCGATCGTGACCGCGTCGGCCGACCTCGCCCGGGCCGCGGCGGCGGTGCTGAAGGGCGCGGTGCACAACACCGGCCAGATCTGCTTCGCGACCGAGCGCGTCTACGTGGACCGGACCGTGCACGACGAGTTCGTCGAGGAGCTGACCGCGCAGGCCTCCCGGTTGGAGCTCAACCACCCGGACATCGACCGCGGACACCTCGGCCCGTTCATCCTCGGCAGGCAGGCGGACATCGTGGACGCGCACCTCGCCGACGCCGTCGCGCGCGGAGCCGTGATCCGCTGCGGCGGCCCCAGCGAGACGCTCGACGGAGGCCGCTACATGCGCGCCACGGTGCTGACCGGCGTGGACCACAGCATGACGATCATGCGTGAGGAGACCTTCGGGCCGGTCGTCCCGGTGCAGGCCTACGACCACGTCGACGAGGCCGTCCACCTGGCCGACGACAGCGAGTACGGGCTGTCCGCCGCGGTGATCGCCGGCGACGAGGCCGAGGCGCGGGCCATCGGCAGGCGCCTGCACGCCGGCGCGGTGAGCCTGATGGACACCTCGCTGACGATCACGATCATGCGGGACGTCGAGAAGACGTCCTACGGGGCCTCCGGGCTCGGCGGCTCCCGCATGGGCCCGAACGGGCTGCTGCGCTTCCTCCGCCGCAAGGCACTCATCACCCGCTCCGGGCCGGTGACCGACATGGAGATGCTGCGCGAGGACCCGCACTCCTGATCCTCTACAGACACGGAGGTCTGTCATGTCCCTGCACGGGGGCGACACACCCGTCGGCCTGCTCGGCGGCGGGACCGTGGGTGGCGGTTGGGCCGCCACCTACCTCGTCCGGCGGCGCCCGGTGCGGCTCGTCGATCCGGCTCCCGGGGCGCTCGCCCGGCTCACCGGCTACCTCGGCGCGGTCTGGCCGTCGGTGCGCCGGACGGTGCCCGACGCCCCGGACACGCCCCCGTTGGAGCTGCTGCAGCTGGTGCCGGTGGAGGAGCTCGGCCCGGTCGCCCTCGTGCACGAGAACGTGCCCGAGTCCGTCGAGGCCAAGCAGGAGGCGTACCGGAGCATCGAACCCTTCGTCGGGGCCGACGTCCCGGTCCTCTCGAGCAGCGGTGGGCTCATGCCGAGCGAGCTCCAGGCCCGCATGGACCGTCCGGAGCGGTTCGTCGTCGCCCATCCGCAGAACCCGGTGTACGCGCTCGCCCTCGTGGAGGTCCTCGCGGGCAAGGCCACCTCGGCCGACGTCGTCGAGGACGTCCTCGCCCACCTGACGGACCTGGGCAAGCGGCCGGTGCTCGTGCGCCGCGAGGTCCCGGGATACCTGACCAACCGGCTGACCTTCGCGATGCTCCGGGAGGCCGTGCACCTGATCGCCGAGGGAGTGGTCGACGCCCGCGGTCTGGAGGACGCCGTCGTCCACGGGATCACCCCGCGGCTGCTGGTCGGCGGGCCGCTCACCTCGCTCGCCCTCGCAGGCGGCCCCGACGGCATGCGCGGCGCGATGCGCTCCTTCGCCCCGACCATCGAGCAGTGGTGGTCGGACCTCGGCACCCCGCACCTCGACGACGACGTCCGGGCCCGGCTGATCGCGGCCGCGGACGAGATCCTGGGGGACCGGCCGATCACGGAGGTACTCGCCGCCCGCGACGCCGCTGCGGTCGACCTGGCGGCGCGTCGGGAGCCCGTGGAATGAGCGAGCTGTTCGCCACGCCCCTGGTCGACTGCCACCACGAGCCGGACGGCTCGCTCATCCTGCGCTCCCGGGTCCCGGCAGGCCGTCCGACACCCACGGTCCTGCACTGGCTGCGGCGGTACGCGGCCGAGACCCCCGACGTCGCCCTGCTCACCGTCGCCACTGACGACGGCCGCCGGAGCTGGACCTACGCCGAGGCCTGGGCAGACGTGAGCCGGGTCGCCGCGGGCCTCCGTGCGCGCGGGCTGCGGGCCGGTGAGCGGGTGCTGGTGCTGGGCCCCAACTCCGTCGAGCACCTCACGGCGACGCTCGCCACCATGTTGGCCGGGGGAGTGGCCGTGCCGGTCGCGCCGCAGTACGCGGGCCCGGCCGCCGAGCACGACAAGCTCTCGGGCCTGCTCTCGGTCCTCGACCCCGCGATGGTCTGGGTGGACACCGCGGCGCAGAAGGCCGTGGTGGCCGGCGCGTCGACCGGGACTCCGCAGGTCCTCGTCGGCACGGGCGGGCTCGCCGCGCTCACCGGGGACACCCCGCCGCGTCCCGAGGATCTCGATCCCGCGGCGCCGTCGAAGATCCTGCTGACCTCCGGCTCCACCGGCAGGCCCAAGCCGGTCGCCTACACCCAGACGATGATGACGACCAACGTCCGGATGACCATCGACGTGTGGCCGTTCCTCCGCGATCACCCGCCGGTTCTCGTCGACTGGCTGCCCTGGAACCACGCGTTCGGCGGCAACGCCAACGTCCACCTCGTCCTCGCGCTCGGCGGCACGCTGCACGTCGACGAGGCGGCGGGCCGACCGGAGCGGCTCGGGACGACGCTGGCGAACCTCCGGCGGTTCCGCCCGACCTTCCACGGCGCCGTCCCTGCGGGTTTCGCCGCGCTCCTCCCGGCGCTGGAATCCAATCCCGACCTGCGCGCCGCGTTCTTTGGGCGGCTCGACGTGCTGTTCAGCGCCGGTGCGGCCATGCACCCCACCGTGTTCCGCAGGCTGACCGAGCTGTCGGCGAGCGTGCACGGGACCGCCGTCCCGATCGTCACCGGATGGGGATCGACCGAGGTCGGACCCGGCGCGACCATGGTGCACAGCCACGGCGTCGACCCGGACTGCATCGGCACCCCGCTGCCGGGGGTCGAGATCGCGTTGCGTCCGGCGGGCGGCAAGCAGGAGCTGCTCGTGCGTGGCCCCTGCGTCGCCGCGGGCTACTGGAACCTGCCCGAGCAGACCCGGGCCGCGTTCACCCCCGACGGGTGGTACCGGTCCGGCGACGCCGGTGAGCTGGTCGATCCCGCCGACCCGTCCCGCGGGCTGCGGTTCGCCGGCCGGATCGCCGAGGACTTCAAGCTGGCCAACGGCACCTGGGTCGACTGCGCCGGGATCCGCGCAGCGCTGCTGTCCCGCAGCGGCGGCCGGCTGCGGGACCTCGTCGTGATCGGCGCCGATCGCCCCGCACTCTGCGTGCTCGCGTGGCCGGACACCCGCACTCCCGAACCGTTCCAGGAGGAGGACCTCCGCGTGCTGATCGACGACCACAACCGCGACCAGGCCCGTCCGAGCACTCGGCTGCTCGACGGGGCGCTGCTCGATCCCGAACCCGACGGCGACGAGCTCAGCAGCAAGGGTGCCCTCGTGCGCACCGCGGTTCTGCAGCGGCGCTCGGCGCTGGTGGAGGAACTCTACGACCGGCAGGGGGCAGCGCTGTGAAGCTCGCCGAACCGGCCACCGGGCTGGTCGTGGAGCGGGCCGCGGACCTGTCCCCGTACGTGGGCGCCGAGCTCGGGACCAGCGGATGGGTCGCCCTGGAGGAGGCGGACGTCCTGGCGTTCGCCGACCTGACGCGGGACCGGCACTGGATCCACACCGACCCCGACCGCGCGCGGTCCGAGGCCGGCCTTCCCAGCGTGCTGGCCCACGGGTTCCTTGCCCTGTCGCTCGTCACCGGGCTCGGCAACCAGTGCTACACGGTGCGGGGTGCACGACGGTGGACGAACTACGGCATGGAACGGCTGCGGTTCACCGCTCCGGTCTTCCCCGGGGACGAGCTACGCCTGCGCCTCACACTCGAGGCCCTGGCCCCCGGCCCGGGCGGGACCACCCGGCTCGACCTCGGCTGCACCCTCGAGCAGCGCAGCGGCGAGCGACCCGCGCTCGTCGCGACCTGGATCGTCCTGGTGGAGGACTCGTGATCGTGATCCCGGAGGAATTCGTCCCGCTCGGCCAGGAGGGCACCTTCCTCGGCCACGTCGGCGGACTGACCTGGCACCGCCAGGCGGACCGCACAGACGTCTGCGTGCTCCTCGAACCGCACCACCTGAACCCGAACGGGACTGCGCACGGCGGGTTCCTGCTCACCGTCCTCGACATCACCCTCGGAGCGACCGTCGAGTCGTACCTGGGGGTGGACGCCGACCGCCATCCCGTCACGCTCCAGCTGTCGGCGTCGATGATGGCGGCCGCGAAGGGCGGCGAGCTGTTGTTCGGCGAGGCGGCCGTCGACCGGTCCACGCGGACGGTGACCTTCGTGACCGCGCGGCTGCACAGCGCGGGGCACACCGTGCTCACCGCCTCTGCGGTCTTCCGCAACCCGCCGACGGCACGTCCGACCGGGGCCTCGACGTGACCGGAACCCTCACCGAGACACCCGCCGTCCGCGCCGCCGCCTCCGCGCTGCAGGCGGCCGCCCGCACCCGCACGCCGTGCCCGCCGGTGCGGCAGACCCTGGCCGGAGAGGCCGGCGACGACCCGGTGGGCACCGGCTACGCGGTACAGCGCCTGCTCACGGCGGCCCGGGTGGAGGCCGGCCACCGCGTCGTGGGGCGGAAGATCGGGCTGACCTCGCCCGCGGTCCAGGCACAGCTTGGCGTGGACCGGCCGGACTTCGGGGTGCTGTTCGACGACATGGCCTGCACGCAAGACGCCCCCATCGACAGCGCTCGGCTGCTCCAGCCTCGGATCGAAGCGGAGATCGCCGTCGTGCTGGGCGCGGACCTCACCGACGGTGACCTCGACGGGCGCGCCGCGCGGGCCGCGGTCGCGGAGGTCCTGCCTGCCCTCGAGATCGTGGACAGCCGGATCACCGACTGGGACATCACCGTCGTGGACACCGTGGCGGACAACGCGTCGAGCGGGCTCTACGTCCTCGGGGAGAGCGTGGGTCCGCTGGGGGACCGCGATCTGCGGGTCGTGGAGATGACCCTGACCGGGGACGACGGGCGGGTGCTGAGCTCGGGCGACGGTGCGGCCTGCCTCGGCGATCCGGTGGCGGCTCTGGTGTGGCTGGCCCGCACGAGCCGCGACCTTGGCGCGCCGCTGCGGGCTGGCGAGGTCGTCCTCACCGGCGCCCTCGGACCGATGGTGCCCGTGGTCGCGGGCGCCACCTACACAGCGATCCTGACCGGCCTCGGTGCCGTGCGGGCCGCCTTCACCGACCCGTCAGGAGCGATGCGATGAACCCCACCCCCGCGGGAGACCGGCGGACGAAGGTCGCGATCATCGGCTCGGGCAACATCGGCTCCGACCTGATGATGAAGGTCATCCGGCTGTCGGAGACGCTGGAGATGGGGGCGATGGTCGGCATCGACCCCGCCTCCGACGGCCTGGCGCGGGCCCGGCGGCTCGGCATCCCGACCACCGCGGAGGGTGTGGACGGGCTTGTCGCGTTGCCGAACTTCGACGAGATCGCGGTCGTCTTCGACGCCACCTCGGCCCGCGCGCACGTCGCCAACGCCGCGAAGCTCGCGCCGCACGGCAAGATCCTCGTCGATCTGACGCCGGCGGCGATCGGCCCGTTCGTGGTGCCCGCGGTCAACCTCGAGGCCCACGCCGAGGCGCGCAACGTCAACATGGTCACCTGCGGCGGGCAGGCGACCATTCCGATGGTCGCGGCGGTCTCCCGGGTGGCCGCGGTGCCCTACGCCGAGATCGTCGCCTCGATCGCCTCGCGGTCCGCGGGTCCCGGCACCCGGGCGAACATCGACGAGTTCACCGAGACCACCTCGAAGGCCATCGAGGTCGTCGGCGGGGCGGGCCGTGGTAAGGCGATCATCGTGCTCAATCCCGCCGAGCCGCCGATGATCATGCGCGACACGGTGCTGTGCCTGGCCGCCGGCGGTGACCCGGAGGAGATCGTGGCGAGCGTGGTCGCGATGGCCGCGCAGGTCGCGCGCTACGTCCCCGGTTACCGGCTCAAGCAGCAGGTCCAGGTCAGCCCGGTCGCCGACGACGAGCCGCTCGACACGCTCATCGGCGTCGGCGCCCCGCGCCCGCGGTGGAAGGTCTCGGTGTTCCTGGAGGTCGAGGGCGCCGCGCACTACCTGCCCGCCTACGCGGGCAACCTCGACATCATGACCTCGGCCGCGCTGCGCACCGCCGAGCTCCTCGCCGCCCGGAGCGCGGGCGCCCCCCAGCCCGCTGTCCAGCCTGCGGAGGCCGTCCGATGAGCGACACCACCTCGCCCACGCTCTACGTCCAAGATGTCACGCTGCGCGATGGCATGCACGCCATCCGGCACCGGCTCGACCCCGCCGACCTGCGGCGGATCGCCGCGGCGCTCGACGCCTCTGGGGTGGACGCGATCGAGGTCGCCCACGGTGACGGGCTGGCCGGGGCGAGCCTGACCTACGGGCCGGGCAGCAACACCGACTGGGAGTGGATCTCCGCGGCCGCGGAGGTCGTGGAGCGCGCGGTGCTCACCACGTTGCTGCTGCCCGGGATCGGGACCCTGCACGAGCTGCAGAAGGCCTACGATCTCGGGGTGCGGTCGGTCCGGGTGGCCACCCACGCGACCGAGGCCGACATCGCGATCCAGCACATCGGCAAGGCCCGCGAGCTGGGCATGGACGTGTCCGGGTTCCTGATGATGTCGCACATGGCCCCGGCCGCGGACCTGGCGAAGCAGGCCAAGATCATGGAGGATGCTGGCGCGCACTGCGTCTACGTCACCGACTCCGGCGGCCGCCTGACCCTGGGCGAGGTCCGCGACCGGGTTCGCGCCTACCGTGACGTACTCGATCCGGGCACCCAGATCGGCATCCACGCGCACGAGAACCTCTCGTTGTCCGTGGCGAACTCGGTGGTCGCCGTCGAAGAGGGTGTCACCCGTGTCGACGCCTCGCTGGCCGGGCAGGGCGCCGGTGCGGGCAACTGCCCCATCGAGGCGTTCGTCGCCGTGGCGAACCTGCGGGGCTGGGAGCACGGCTGCGACCTGTTCGCCCTGCAGGATGCCGCCGACGACCTCGTGCGGCCGTTGCAGGACCGGCCCGTCCGGGTCGACCGCGAGACGCTGAGCCTGGGCTACGCGGGGGTCTACTCCAGCTTCCTGCGCCACGCCGAGCGCGCGGCACGCGAACACGACCTCGACACGCGCGACATCCTGGTCGAGGTCGGGCGCCGCCGGCTCGTCGGCGGTCAGGAGGACATGATCGTCGACATCGCCCTCGACCTGGCGGTCGGCCGCCGGCCGTGATGCGCCGGTGGGGCTTGTGGACGATATTGGAAACGCGCAGGCGACGACCTCGGGGCTCGGCAAGCCCATGAGGTCGATCGCGTAGAGGAGGTGTCGCGCGTTAGGGCCGACCCTCTGAACAGCCCATCTCGATACATCGTGTTGGACTCGAACCCCACCTGGAGCGCTTGCGCAACGTGACGGTCGCGGTGCCGGGCCGGCTCGACGCCTCGGTCCACCAGCACGAGGAGACCGTCACCGCGATCACCGAGCTGACCCGCCGCGTCAGCTTGGAGAGGTAAGGGCGCCGCACCATGTCGGCGACGCTGAGCTCGTCACCCGTCCGGGCACGCGCTGACGAGATCCCGAAGACGCTGCGGATGTGCTCTAGGCAAGGCCGCAGGTTCGACCCGAGGGTCGGGGCGCTGCCCCGGCGGGTTCCTGGAGGACGCGGCGGCTCAGCGAGTACTCGATGGGTCTTCCTCGAGAAGCCCGTCGGAAGGCTGCTCAGCTCGTCCAGATCGGAGCTCATGGGCTGCGGCTACTCGGATCGGGCCGTGGGGGACGGCCTGCCCGCCGCGATCAGCTGACTCCCTTTCCGCTGTACCGGCGAATAAGCGGTCGCTATGATCCTGGAAAAGCACTGCAGGCCAGAGCGACAACGCTCTGGCCTGCTGCTTCTGTGCGCCGCGAGGGAATCGAACCCCCAACCCGCTGATTAAGAGTCAGCTGCTCTGCCGATTGAGCTAGCGGCGCATGTATTCAGTTTTGTCCTGCCGGGTCCGGCGGTGTCCCTTGCGCGACAGGGGAAACGCTATCAGGCGCGTCCTCCGGGCCGTGCGAGGGGGTCCGCGACCCCGGGTGAGTGACGGGACTTGAACCCGCGACTTCCTGGACCACAACCAGGTGCTCTACCAGCTGAGCTACACCCACCATCGAACCTCCGGGCCGCCCCGGCGTTCTGGGGTGAACTCTACAAGGTCGTGTCGAGCGGGTTCACCGCGGGGGTGCCAGCGCGGCCGCCGCGGCCCTGGCCTCGTCGGACGTCGGGCCCGGGGGCTGCACGAACAGCGTCCGCCGGTAGTACTCGAGCTCGCGGATCGACTCCTGGATGTCCGCCAGCGCGCGGTGCGCGAGCCCCTTCTCCGGCTTGGCGTAGAACACCCGCGGGAACCAGCGGCGGGCCAGCTCCTTGAGCGAGCTGACGTCGATCATCCGGTAGTGCAGGTGGGCGTCGAGCTCCGGCATGTCCCGGGCCAGGTAGCCGCGGTCGGTGGCGATGGAGTTGCCGGCCAGCGGCGCGGTGCCGGGGTCGGGCACGTGCTCGCGGATGTAGGCGAGCACCGCCTCCTCGGCCTCCCGCAGCGTGGTCCGGGACGCCCGGACCTCCTCGGTCAGCCCGGACCGCGCGTGCATCTCCCGGACGACCTCGGGCATCCCCGCCAGCATGTCGTCGTCGGCGTGGATCACGACGTCGACGCCCTCGCCGAGCACGTTCAGGTCCCCGTCCGTGACCAGCACGGCGATCTCGATGAGCGCGTCGCGGCGCAGGTCGAGACCGGTCATCTCGCAGTCGATCCACACCAACCGGTCGTTCATGACCCGCAGCGTATGCGCTGGCCCGCCGCTTGTCGCACCGCTGGTCTACGCTCCGCCGACGTGGGGGAGAACACGCAGAGCGCCGCGCAGGAGATCGCCGCCGGGTACGCCACCGAGGGCACGGCCCTCGAGCTGGGCACCGTCGTGGTCGACGGGCAGGTGGACCCGTCGGCGCGCGTCCGGATCCCGTTCGCCACGCTGAACCGCCACGGGCTGGTCGCGGGCGCCACGGGCACCGGCAAGACCAAGACCCTGCAGGGGCTCGCCGAGCAGCTCTCCGCCGCCGGGGTGCCCGTCCTGCTGGCCGACGTCAAGAGCGACCTCTCCGGGCTCGCCCGGCCGGGGGAGGACGGGCCGAGGATCCGGTCCCGGGCGCAGGACACCGGGGACGACTGGGTCGGCACCGGCTTCCCCGTGGAGTTCCTCTCCCTGGGCGGGAAGTCCTCCGCGGTCCCGATCCGCGCCACGCTCACCCAGTTCGGGCCGATCCTGCTGTCCAAGGTCCTGGACCTCAACGACACCCAGGAGTCCACGCTCGGGCTCATCTTCCACTGGGCCGACCAGCGCAACCTGCCGCTGCTGGACACCAAGGACCTCCGCGCGGTCATCCAGCACCTCACGAGCGACGAGGGCAAGGCCGACCTGAAGGGGATCGGCGGCGTCTCGCCCGCCACGGCCGGGGTCATCCTGCGCGCGCTGGTCAACCTCGAGGCCCAGGGCGGGGAGGACTTCTTCGGCGAGCCCGAGTTCGAGCCGGCCGACCTGCTGCGCCAGGTCGACGGGAAGGGCGTCGTCACCCTGGTCGAGCTCGCCGAGCAGGCCGCGAACCCCAAGCTCTTCTCCACCTTCCTGATGTGGCTGCTCGCCGAGCTGTACGAGGAGCTGCCCGAGGCGGGCGACCTCGACAGGCCCAAGCTGGTGTTCTTCTTCGACGAGGCCCACCTGCTGTTCACGGACGCGTCGAAGGCCTTCCTCGAGCGCATCGAGCAGACCGTGAAGCTCATCCGGTCGAAGGGCGTGGGCGTCTTCTTCTGCACCCAGCTGCCCACGGACGTGCCCAACGCGGTGCTCTCGCAGCTCGGCGCCCGGATCCAGCACGCGCTGCGGGCCTTCACCCCGGAGGACCAGAAGGCGCTGGCGAGGACGGTCAAGACCTACCCGGTGTCCAAGGTCTACGACCTGGAGGAGGCGCTGACGACGCTCGGCACCGGCGAGGCCGTCGTCACGGTGCTCTCCGAGCGGGGCGCACCGACGCCGGTGGCCTGGGCGCGGATGCGGGCGCCGCGGTCGCTGATGGCCGCGATCGGCGAGGCGGCCGTGACCGAGGCCGCCAAGGCCTCGCCGCTCTACGGGAAGTACGGCGAGACCGTCGACCGGGAGTCGGCCTACGAGAAGCTCACGGCGAGGATCGCCGAGGCCGCCCCGCCGCCCGAGGCCGCGCCCGCCCCCGAGGCGCCCGCGCCCGAGCCGCGCCGGGAGGAGCGGGAGGAGCCGGGCGTGGTGGCGCAGATCCTCACCTCGCCGGCCGCGAAGTCCTTCATGCGGTCCATGGCCACCCAGCTCGGCCGGGAGATCACCCGCGGCCTCTTCGGGACGCGCCGCCGTCGGTGATCGATTGACTTTCGATAGGTAGCACTCGATACTCGATGCATGGTTGCTGAGCATCGAGCGGTGGCGCCGCTCCGGGCGTTCCTCGTGGTGCTGTTCGGGGTCCTGGTCGTGTTCCAGACCCTCTCGCTGCCCGGGCAGTTCGCCCACATGGCGGAGGAGTCCCCGGAGCACGCGTACCTCCGGTGGCCGCTGACCGCCGTGAGCGTGTTCTGGCTGCTGTGCGTCCAGGTGGTGATCGTGGCCACCTGGAAGCTGCTCACCCGGGTCAAGAAGGACCGCATCTTCGATCCGGCCTCCCTGCGGTGGGTGGACGCGATCGTGTGGGCGGTCGCCGCGGCGTGGGTGGTGCTGGTGGGGGTGTTCCTCTACGTCGGGTTCACCGCGGACGACCCCGGCATGCCGCTGCTGCTGTTCCTGATGGTCGTCGGCCTCGCCGTGCTGGGGCTGCTCATGGTGGTCATGCGGGCCCTGCTGCGGCAGGCCACGACCCTGCGCGCCGACCTGGAAGCGGTCATCTGATGCCGATCGTCGTCCGGATCGACGTCGAGCTGGCCCGGCGCAAGATGAGCGTCGGCGAGTTCGCCGAGAAGGTCGGGCTCACCCCGGCCAACGTCGCGGTCCTGAAGAACGGGCGGGCCAAGGCGGTGCGGTTCAGCACGCTCGACGCCATGTGCCGGGTGCTCGGCTGCCAGCCCGGCGACCTGCTGGAGTGGGTCCCTGCGGAGGACGGCGCCGAGGAGACCGCGGACTCGCGCTAGTCGCGGGTCCGGGGGAGCAGGCCGGGGGTGGCCGCCTCGACCAGCGCGACGGCGTCGGCCGCACCGATGTCGAGGATGTGGTAGCCGCCGTCGCCCGCGGCCGTCACGGCCTGGACCGTCACCAGCCCGGCGCGGCGCTGGAAGGGACTCTGCCGCACCGTCCAGCCGATCACGCCCGCGCGCTGCAGCGCGACAGTCCTGCGGGAGAGGCCGCCGAGCCGGCTGATCAGGTACCGCGGGGTGAGGGCGTGCCCGAGCGCGCGGTACCGGTCCGCGGCCAGCAGCGCGGCGAGGGGCACCAGCACCAGCGTGCCCGGCCAGATCCACGCCAGGCCGGGCCACGCCCGTCCGACCAGGGCGGCCACCGCGACCAGCACGAGTACCGGGACGAGCGCGCGGGTGTACCGGCGCCGCCGCGCGGCCGGCGGGTGCGGGAGCAGCGGCATGCGGGTCGGGTCCCCCTCGATCCCGCCGTCGGGGTGGAGCCGCCGCAGGGCCGCGCCCGCCACCCGGTGCGCCTCGGCCCGCGGCGCCGGCGGCTGCAGCACCCCGCCCTGCGCCTCGCGGCCGAGGCCGGTGGACAGCGCGCGGGTCTGGGCACCGCCGCCGGCGCGCAGCAGCAGGGGCTCGTGCACCCCCACCCCGCGCAGCCGCTCCTCGGCGACCGAGAGCGAGCGGGTGGTGAGCAGCCCGCGGCGGACGCGCAGGGTGCCGTCGGCCTCGCGGGTCAGCCGGTACCCCCACCAGCGCTCGGTGAACAGCAGCACCGACCCGACGACGGCGACCACCAGCAGCGCCAGCCCCACCACCCCGACGGCCAGCCACAACGGGGCCGCGGCGAGCCGCTCGGCCGCGTCGTCGACGCCGCCGACCTCGCTGGGGTCCACCCCGAGCTCGTTGAGCACGTTGAACGCCGCCGCGGCGATCGCGCCGACGCCGGCGAGGGAGGAGAAGGTCAACGGCGCGAACCGCAGCCAGGACCATTGCAGCCGGGCCAGCTCCTCGGCGGCGGGCCCGACGGGCCGGACCGCGGGTCCGGCGGGGTGCTCGGCGGGTGCGTCGCGCGGCTCGGGTGCCCGGCGGTCGAGCAGCTCGCGCCGCAGCGTCTCCGCCTCGGCCGTGCTCACGGCGTCGAGCGTGAGACCGCCGTGCCGGTGCTCCCCGCCCGGGTCGGCCGCCCGCACCGCCACCACGCTCAGCCGGAAGGCGCGGTGCAGCGGCGAGGCGGTGAGGTCGACGGTCCGGATCCGGTCCCGCGGCACCGACCGGCGCTGCCGGCGCAGCCAGCCGCTGTGCAGCTCCACGCGCTCGGCCGTGATCCGGTACCGGGTCGTGCGCCAGCGGACCACGCCGGCGACCACCACCAGCACGCCGATCCCGAGCGTGATCCACGGCCGGACCGGGTCGCCGTTGCTGCCGGTGATGAGCACGACGAGCAGCACCGGGACGAACTTGATCAGCGTCCGGACCGGCTCGACCACCACCATCCGCGGGTCCAGCCGCCGCCAGGGGACCTCGACGGCCGGTCCCGTCGAGACCGTCATGTGGCGTCGCCCGGGGTCGCCTGGGTGGTCTCGGTCAGCTGGCGGGCGAGCTCCTGCGCGTGGGCCGTGGCCAGGCCGCGGATGGTGACGGGGCCGCGCGCCGACGCCGTCGTCACGGTCACGCTGGCCAGCCCGAGCAGCTGCTGCAGCGGCCCGTGCTCGGTGTCGACGGTCTGCACCCGCGAGATCGGGGCGATCCGCCACTCCCGGACCAGCCAGCCGGAGAGCGTGTAGACCGCCTCCTCGGTGACCTCCCACCGGTGGATGCGGAACAGGATCCCGGGGACGACGGCGGCGTAGCCCAGCCCCACGACGACCGTCGCCACCAGCGTGCCCCACAGCCAGCCCGGCCCGCCCAGCACGAGTGCCACCACGAGCTGGGGGAGCGCGACGATCCCGGCCGCGCCGAGTCCGCGCAGCCGCCACCAGCTCCGCGCGCGCGGGTCCACCCGGTGGGCGGGCGGGCGGAGCGGGAGCGCGGTCGGCACGGTGGACCCGGTCTGCATGGGTTCATGCTGCCGAAACCTCCCGGTGGCTGTCGCGGGACCCTCCGGGGTCGGGCGTCACGCCTCGGCGGAGGGCGCACCGTAGGGTCGGGCGTGTGCGACCCCCGGGATGGCAGCCGCGACTGATCGCCCTCGACATCGACGGCACCATCGTCCACGAGAGGAACCCGCCCAGCCCGCGGGTGCTCGCCGCCGTCCGGGAGATCGGGCGGCACGCCGTCGTCACGTTGTGCACCGGGCGGACCGTGCTCGGGGTCGGGCACGTGCTGGACCAGCTCGAGCTGGGCGCCCACCCGCACGCGGACCGCTACTCGGACGTCGAGCACACGACGGTCTGCTCGAACGGCGCCGTCGTGCTCGACACCGGCTCGCGGCAGGTGCGGTACGCGATCCGGTTCGAGCCGGGCCCGGTCGTCGCGGCGGTGCGCGAGGCGCTGCCGGGGGCGGTGTTCGGGTGCGAGGAGGTCGGCGTCGGGCAGCGGGTGGGGGCGCCCTTCCCCGGCGGCATCCTCGCCGGGCGGGTGCGGGTCGTGGACGAGGCGGAGCTGCTCCGCGAGCCGACGCCCAAGGTGGTCGCGTACTGGCCGCACGGCACGCCCGCCGAGGTCGCCGAGCGGATGGCCGGGGTCGCCGTCCCGGGTGCCGAGGTGACCCTGGACCACGAGCTGCCGTGGGTGTCGATGGTGCCGGAGGGGGTGTCGAAGGCGTCGGCGCTGGCCGGCGTCGCGCGGGCGCTCGGGATCGACCGGGCCGACGTCCTCGCGGTGGGCGACGGCGACAACGACCGCGCCATGCTCCGCTGGGCGGGCCTCGGCGTGGCGATGGGCCAGGCCCCCCCGGAGGTGAAGGCCGACGCCGACGAGGTCACCGGCACGGTGCTGGAGGACGGCCTCGCCGCCGTGCTCGAGCGCTACCTCTGACGGTCCGGGTCGCTCCCCCCGGTTCTCCGACGGTCCGGCAGGCGGCCCAGGGCGGCGAACTGGGCCTCGCGCACCGGGGGCGTCTGGGCCTGGACGAGGTGGAAGCTCGCCTCCCGCGCCCACCGCTGCTCCGGGCTGTCGAGCAGCATCGCGGCGCCCGCCCGGGCCGCGACCAGCGCGTTCGCGGCGCGGACGGTGAGCGCGCCCAGCTCGCCGCGCAGGGCCAGCCGTTCCGGGGTCCGGTCCCGCAGCGGGACCTCGATGAGCAGCGCGAGCGCCTCGGCGCGCAGCTCCTCGGCCCGCTCGGACAGCGTCGCGGCGAGCTCCGCGGCGCCGGGCCGGTCGAGCCCGGCCAGCGCGCGCAGGACCCGGCGGAGCAGCCCGGTGGTCGCGGCCGTGGGGTTGGCGGTGCGGGCGGCGTCGAGCTCGCGGTAGGCCGGGCCGTCGGCGAGGCCGAGGACCGCGTCGGGGCGGACGACGAGCCCGTCGATCTCCAGCGCGACGGTCCGGGTCCCGCCCATGACGGCGAGCGGCAGCGGCGACCCGGCCCGCAGCCCGGCGGCCTCGTGCGCCGGGACCAGCGTGAACAGGTACCGGTCGCCGGGCGCGGTGGCCGCGATCATGACGTGGTCGACCAGCCCCCATCCCGTGCACCAGTCGGCGTGGCCGTGCAGCCGCCAGCCGGTGCCGTCGGGTTCGGCGCGGACGGCGGGCGGGCCGGGGCGGCGCAGGTGCGCGATCGCGAGCCCCGCCTGCTCCTCGGCGGAGGACAGCGCGGCGCGGTACCGCGGCCCGGCCTCCCCGGGCGTGAAGTGCGCCGGGTCGAGGCCGGCCACCTCGCCCCGCGCGAGCATCTGCGGCGTGCGGTGCTGGTTGACCACGAACCAGGTCGCGGCGCACGCCCCCGCGAGGACCTCGGTGACCTCGACGTCGGTGCGCGCGTCGGCACCGAGCCCGCCCTCGTCCTCGGGGATCCGCACGCTCAGCAGGCCGGCCTCCGCGAGCGCCCGGGTGTGCTCCCGGCGCACCCCGCGGGCCGGGTCGTCCGCTGCCGCGGCGTGCGGCTCGAGCAGCTCGTCGGCGAGCCGGCGGGCCCGGTCGACGGGATCATCGGCCCAGGTGTCGGGGACGGGAGCGATCACGCCCGGAGACGGTAGGTGGTGGGGGAGTGCGGCGCACCGACAGCTCGGTCACGCGCTGCGGCCCGTGACGCACCCTGAAGATCGCCCGCACACTCATGGGGCCGGCACACCCGATCGGTCGCGGCACAGGCGGTCGACCGGGTGTGCCGCGCTGCGTCCGGGCGTGCCGCGGCACGGGAGGGGGTGTGTCGCGTCTCGTCGGGTGTGCCGGCCCACCCGCCTCACCGCGCCCGGGCGAGCTCCCGGACCTCGGTGGCGATCAGCGGGGCCATACGTTCCAGGGTGCCGCCGCAGGAGGTGGGGCGGGCGGGGCCCGGGGCGGGCTCGACCCGCACCTCCCACGCCGCGCCACCGGGCCCGGTGACGATCACCTCGGAGCCCTCGATCCGGGCGACCACGAGGGCGTCGACGTCCCGCAGGCCGGTCCGCGCGCGCACCGCCAGCTCGGCGACCTGCCCGGCCGGCTCCCACGCGGCGCGCCCCCGGCAGTGGGCGTGCTCCACCTCGCCCTGACCGGCGGCCTTGCGCGCGGCGATCGCGGAGGCGAGGTCGAGGCGGCCGTAGAGGTAGCCGGTCGGCAGCACGAGCGCGGTCGGGGCGAAGCGGTGCCCGCCGAGGTGCGAGCACTCCCACACCCCGTCCGCCTCGGTCTCGGCCAGCCCGCGGGCGAGCGCCAGCCCGTCGACGGCGCAGCACAGGTCACGGGTCCCGTGCGTGCACACCAGCAGCAGCGGCCGCGTGACGGGTTCGCCGGCGCGGGCGTCGTCGAGGGGGACCGAGGCGAGCTCCGACGGCCTGTCGACCACCAGCCGTCCGACGCGGACGGCGCCGGGCCCGGTGTCGGCGAGCAGCACGGTGCGCGGGGAGTCGGGCGGGGGTCGGCGCCCCGGGCGCCGGATCAGCAGCAGCTTCCGGCCGGCCGCGCGGGCCCGCTCGACGAGCCCGGCGACGGCGGGATCGGGGTGCCGGTCGACCGTCCGCGGCCATGCACCCAGCTGCTCGACGCAGACGAGCCGGTCGCCCACGGGGGCGGTCCCCGGGAGCGGCTCGGCGAGCGCCCGCGCGAGTGCGGAGCAGCGCGCGTTCGTCTTCCCGGCCATCCCGGGACCCTACCTTAGGCCACCCTAAATCGCACGGGTGACCTCGTCGGATGCGTTCAGTCCACGACCGGTAACTCTCTGGTGACCACCTTGCCGGTCTGGTTGCGCGGAAGCTCGTCCAGGAAGACCACGTCACGGGGCACGGCGAACCGGGCGGCCTTCCGCCTCACCAGGTCGCGCACGCCCTCCTCGTCCAGGGTCGCCCCGTCGCGCAGCACGACGTACGCCGCGAGCCGCTGGCCGAACTTCTCGTCCGGCACCCCGACGACGGCGACCTCCCGCACCCCGTCGGCGGCCGCGATGAGGTCCTCGACCGGGCCGGGATGGACGTTCTCGCCGCCCGAGACGATCATGTCGTCCGCCCGGCCGGTCAGGAAGAGCCGCCCGGCGTCGTCGAGGTGCCCGACGTCGCCGGTGCCGATCAGCCCGTCCTGCCGCTCGACGTCCTGGCCCTCGCGGGTGTAGCCCTCGAAGGGCAGGTCGTTGCCGACGAAGACCCGGCCGTCCGTGTTCGGCGGGACCGGGCGTCCCTCGTCGTCGAGGATGCGCAGGATCGTGCCGACGGGCGCGCGGCCGGCGGTGCCCGGCGCCTCACGGAGGTCGCGGGGCGAGGCGATGCTGACCCACGAGACCTCGGTGGAGCCGTAGAGGTTGTAGAGGCGGTCGCCGTAGCGGTCCATGAAGTCCTGGGCGAGCCCGGTCGGCAGCGCCGAACCCGACACCGCCACGATCCGCGGCCGGTGGTCGTCCCGCCACGACCGCCCCGTCTCGAACACCCGCTGCACCATCACCGGCACGGCGATCACGACCTGGATCTTCTCGGCCGCGACCGTGTCGAGGAGGTCCTCGGGGTCGAAGCGCCGGCGCAGCACCACGGTGTCCCCGTGCAGCAGCGAGAGCAGCAGCCCGGCGTTGCCCCAGGTGTGGAAGAGCGGCGCGGCGAGCAGCACCCGCTCGCCCGCGCGCAGCGGGATCGCCGAGAGGATCGACGCCGCCGGCGCGAGGTTCGAGATCGGGGGGCGCTGCGCACCCTTCGGGGTGCCGGTGGTGCCGGAGGTCAGCACGATCAGTCGGCCCTCCTCCGTCGGGCGGCCGGGGGGTGGGCCGGGTGTCCCGGTGAGTGCCTCGAGCTCGCCCTCGCCGATCACCGTCAGACCCTCGGGGAGCCGGTCGCGGAACTCCTCGTCCGTGACGACGATCCGCAGCCGCAGCTCCTCGGCGATCTCCGCGAGCTGCCCGGCGGGCAGGCCGGTGTTGAGCAGAACGACGTCCGCGCCCAGCTTCGCGCCCGCCACCATCGCCTCGATGGCGCCACGGTGGTTGCGGCACAGCACACCGACCCTGGTCCGCTCGGTGGCGCCGCGGTCCTCGAGCGCCCGGGCCAGGCCGTCCGTGCGCTGGTGGACCTCGGCGTAGGTGAGCGTGCCGGACTCGTCGACGATCGCGGGCCGGTCGGGGTGCCGGGCGGCGCCGACCGCGTAGCCGCCGGCCAGGGTGAACCGGTACCGGACCAGGCCCACCAGGGTCGCGGCCAGCCGGTCCGGCCGCATCGGCCGGACGACGCCGGAGCGGGTCAGCGCGACCAGCGCCCGGCCCGTGCCGAGGGCGGTGGTGGCCGCGTGGCGGAGGCCGGCGGCGGCCGGGCCGAGGGCGGACGCGGGGGAGGGGGTCCGGCGGTCGGTCACGGCCGCCATTCAACCG
Organism: Pseudonocardia lutea; assembly: GCF_042658055.1. NCBI lineage: Bacteria > Bacillati > Actinomycetota > Actinomycetes > Pseudonocardiales > Pseudonocardiaceae > Pseudonocardia > Pseudonocardia lutea. The sequence goes on along the minus strand of NZ_JBHSQK010000052.1, from coordinate 103,074 downwards.
TGTCCGCAGCTCCGCTGCCCGTGCGCGGTGGGTGCCGCTCCGGGACCACCCACCGCGCGACGGAGCCGCAGGTCAGCTGGTCGGGACGGTGAGGTCGTAGACCGTGCGGCCGCCGACGGTCGTCGCGGTGTAGTGCTCCTCCACCCAGCTGGTGATCTCCGAGGTCGCGCCGCCGCGACCACCGGGGCCGCCGCCCATGCCGCCGGTGACGAGGTAGTGGATCTCGCCGTCCGCGACGTACTGCTGGAACTGCTGCAGCGTGGGGTAGGGGTCGGAGCCGACGAAGCCGCCCATGGCCATGACCGACGCGCCCGAGGCCAGCTCCATCGACGCCGCGCCCTGGGAGCCGGTGGTCGCCGCGGCCCAGCGGGTGCCGGCGTTCTGCAGCAGCGCGACGAGGTCGGCGTCGACCGACTCCTCACCCGGCCCGCCGCCGAAGCCGCCCGGGCCGCCCGGCGCCGAGTTCCCGGTCCCCGGAGCACCGGACGCGGTGCCTCCCGTGCCCGGGACACCGGGTGCGGTGCCCTGAGCACCGGGAACCGTGCCTCCCGCCGACCGTCCGTCCGTGCGGTCGCCGAACCGGGTGCCGGCCCCGCGCATCCCGCCGGAGCCACCCGCGGCGCCCTCCACCGCGGGACCCGCGGTCGGGATCGACCCGGTGTGCGCGGCGCCCGCGGTGACCGCCGCGGACGCGGTCGGGGCGGCGATGCCGGCGAGCACGGCCGCACCCGCCACCACGACGCCCCAGTGCCGGCGCCCGACCGGGATCAGCGACGCCGCCGCCGCGCCCAGCCCGACGACCAGGACCACCCACCGCAGCCACGGCAGGAAGGTCGGCGACCAGCCCAGCATCACGAACGCCCACACCGCGGTCACCGCCGCCGTCACGGCCAGGGTCGCCCGCCCGGTCCAGGTGGCGCGGGCCCGCCAGGCCTCGCGCCCGCCGAGCGCCACCAGCGCCGCGATGCCCGGGGCCAGCGCCACCGAGTAGTAGGGGTGGATGGTGCCGCTCATGAAGCTGAACACCAGCCCGGTCACGACGGTCCAGCCGCCCCACACGAGCAGCGACCCCCGCATCCGGTCCGTTCGCGGTGCACGCCGCGTGAACCACAGGGCCGCGACCAGCAGGATCAGCGCCGCGGGAAGCAGCCAGGAGATCTGGGTGCCGAACGCCGTGCCGAAGAGCCGGCCGAGACCTGCCTCGCCACCGAACATGCCACCGCCCGGCCCGCCCCCGCCGCCCGGGAACCCGCCCCCGGGGACGCCGCCTGCCGCCTCGGCGCCGCCGGGGAACCCGCCGGTGCCCAACCCGGACGGGCGATCGCCGCCCCCGCCGTTGCCCTCGCCGCCGAAGATCCGGCCGAGGCCGTTGTAGCCGAAGGCGAGCTCGAGCGGGGTGTTGTCCGTGGACCCGCCGATGTAGGGCCGGGCGTCCACCGGCCACAGCGCCACCGCGAGCAGCCACCAGCCGGCGCCGACGACGATGCCGACCCCGGCCACCAGGACGTCCCGGATCCGCCTGCCGACGGTCGTCGGGGCCGCCCACAGGTAGGCGACCGCGAAGCCCGGCACCACGAGGAAGGCCTGCAGCATCTTCGCCAGGAAGGCGAACCCGAGGACCAGCCCGGCGAGCAGCAGCCAGCGCCACGAGGCGTTCTCCAGCGCCCGGACCGTGCAGTACGCCGCGGCGACGAGCAACAGGACGAGGAACGCGTCGGGGTTGTTGAAGCGGAACATCATCACCGCGACCGGCGTGAGCGCCAGGACCAGCCCGGCGAGCAGCCCGGCACCGGGACCGGCGACCCGCTTCACCGCGGCGTACAGCAGCGCGACCGACGCGACCGCCATCAACGCCTGCGGCGCGAGCATGCTCCAGGAGCTGAACCCGAAGAGTCGCCCGGACAGTTCCATGATCCACAACGATGCCGGCGGCTTGTCCACCGTGATCGCGTTGCCGCTGTCCAGCGAGCCGAAGAACAGGGCGGTCCAGTTCTGCGTGCCGGCCTGGACGGCCGCGGCGTAGAACGAGTTCCCCCAGCCCGAGACGGCGATGTTCTGCAGGTACAGCACCGCGGTGCCGACGAGCAGGAGCGCGTACGCCGGGCGGTGCCACCGCCGTCGGGGAGCGACGGCGGTGTGCCGGGGGCCGGAGCCGCCCGCGGAGGGGCGGGCGGCTCCGGTGTCGGTGGGGAGCGTGGTGGTCACGGCTGCCTCTCGGTGCGGGGGGACGGTCAGGCGGCGATCTCGGAGGGCACCTCGGCCGGCGCGGTGGCCGCGGTGCGGGTGCGGCTGCGGAACACCCAGGCCCGGAAGAGGACGAACCGCAGGACGGTCGCGACCAGGTTGGCGACGACGATCGTCGCCACCTCCACGCTCTGGTGGGCGCCCGGCGCCAGCGCGGCGAGCAGGGCGAGCGCCCCCGTGGTCAGGCCCAGGCCGAGGCCGAACACGAGCAGCCCCTGGAACTGGTGCCTGGCCGCGTCCTGCCGCCCGCGGACGCCGAAGGTCAGCCGGCGGTTGGCGGCGGTGTTGGCGATCGTGGTGAGCAGCAGCGCGGCGACGTTCGCCCAGATCGGGCCCAGGACCGTGCGGAACAGCAGGAACAGCACCAGGTTCGCGAGCGTGCTGGCCACGCCGATCGCCGCGAACCGCACCAGCTGGGTCGGCAACCCCCGCGGCACGCCCTCCACGGACGTCTGCAGGGGCGCGCGACCCAGCTGGGCCCGCACCTCGGCGATCGGGAGGGCACCGGTGGCCAGCGCGCGGCCGACCCGCCAGACGCCCTTGAGGTCGGCCGTGGCCGTGGCGACGATGTCCACGGTGGAGTTCGGGTCGTCGACCCAGTCGACCGGCACCTCGTGGATCCGCAGCCCCGCCCGCTCGGCCAGGACCAGCAGTTCGGTGTCGAAGAACCAGCCGGTGTCCTGGACGAGCGGGAGCAGTCGCCGCGCGACGTCGCCGCGGATCGCCTTGAACCCGCACTGTGCGTCGGAGAACCCGGCCTGCAGGGTGCTGCGCAGGATCAGGTTGTAGCAGCGGGAGATGAACTCCCGCTTGGCCCCGCGGACGACCCGGGAGCCGCGGCCGAGCCGGGTGCCGATGGCGAGGTCGGAGTGCCCCGAGATCAGCGGGGCGACGAGCGGGAGGACGGCGTCGAGGTCGGTGGAGAGGTCGACGTCGCAGTAGGCGAGGACGTCCGCATCGGAGCCCGACCAGACGGTGTGCAGGGCCCGTCCGCGGCCCTTCTGCTCCAGCCGGACGAGCCGGACCTCGGGGAGCTCGGCCTGCAGGCGGGCGCCGATCAGCGGGGTCGCGTCGACGCTGGCGTTGTCGGCGACGGTGATGCGGAAGGAGTAGGGGAAGCTGCGCAGGAGGTGCTCGCGCAGCCGCCGGACCGACGGCTCGAGGTCCGTCTCCTCGTTGTGGACGGGGACGACGATGTCCAGCACGGTGCGGGCGCGCCCGCCGCCACGGGCGGCCGTCCCGGGCGCGTTCTCGGTCCTGCTGTCGGCGACTACGGGGCTCATGCCGACGAGGTTCGGGGCCGGGGCTGTCGCGGGTTTGTGGTCGACCTGTGGCTCCGCTGTGGACCGTGCCCGATCCGGTGTCGCGCCGGTCACACGGTCGCGGTCGGTTCGGGGAGCGGGCCTCATGGGCCCCGACGGTCCCGCCGCCGGCTGTCGCGATCGTGTGCCGGAGCTGTGGGCGAGCTGTGTCCTGGCCTACCGGACGGCCTCGCGCCGGACCCGGATCCCGGCCGCCTCGCGGTCCCAGGCGGCCGCGGAGCCCTCGGCCCGCAGCACTGCCTTCTGCACCTTCATCGTGGGCGTGCGCGGCAGCGCGTCGGCGACCCGCACGTAGCGCGGCACCATGTAGTGCGGCATCCGGTCGACGAGGAAGCCCAGCAGCTCGGCCGGGTCGATCTCGGCACCGGGGCGCGGGACCACGACGACCAGCACGTCGTCCTCGCCCAGCTCGCTCGGCACCGCGACCGCGGCGGCCTCGTCGACGGCCGGGTGCGCCTGGACCTCCACCTCGACCTCGTAGGAGGAGATGTTCTCGCCGCGACGCCGGATCGAGTCCTTGACCCGGTCGACGTAGAAGTACTCGCCGGAGGGCCCCTGGCGCAGCGCGTCACCGGTGTGGAACCAGGCGTTGCGCCAGGCCTCGGCCGTGGCCTCCGGGTTGCGGAAGTAGCCGGTGGTCATCACCCACGGGTCGGCGCAGCGCAGCACCAGCTCACCCACCGCACCGGGCGGGACCGGCATGTCGTGCTCGTCGACGAGCCGGGCCTCGACGCCCTCCCGCGGCACCCCGCAGCTGTACGGCGTCCCCGGGTCGAAGCCGGTGCGCAGCGGGACGGAGGTCTCGCTCATGTTGAACACGCTGTAGTAGCGCATCCCGGCCCGCCGGCAGACCGCCATGGCGTCGGGGGTCATCGGGGCGAGCAGCGCCATCCGCAGCGTCGTGTCCCGTTCGGCCGCCGACGGCGGCAGCGCGTTCAGCATGGTCCCGATCGACCCCATCATCACGAGGAAGGTGCCGCGCACCCGCAGCACGTCCTCCCAGAAGGTGGTGGTGCTGTACTTCGTGATCACGCCGAACGAGCCGCCGTGCACCAGTGCCCAGCAGACGGCGGACATGCCGGTGATGTGGAAGAGCGGGGTGAAGATCAGTGCGCGGTCGTCGCGGTGCGTCCCGGGGTAGGAGACGCGGCCCATGGTGGCCAGGTGCATCGCCGAGGACAGCACGGCCTTCGACGGGCCGGTGGTGCCCGAGGTGAACAGCAGCGCGGCGGTGTCCCACGGCTGCAGCGGGCGCTCGAGCGGCTCGAGGTCGTCCGGCCCGTCGAGCAGGTCCTCCACCGGCCGGACGTCGAGGTCCGCGGGCCCCGGCCGGCCGCCCTCGGTGAAGACCGGCGCCGGTGTCGAGCACGGCCACGACGCGGTCCGGAGTCTCGGCCGCCCAGCGGTCGATCAGGTCGCGGAACACGACCTCCTGCATGCGGCCTCCCGGTGACGGCGGTGTCCCCTCGCTGAACGCGCGTTCAGTCTGCGGGGGGAGGGTGGGTCCCGCAAGGAATCCCGCCCCCGGCTCCGGGATCAGGCCGGGGCACCGCCCGTGAGGTCGTAGAGCGTGACGCCGTCGACGGTCTGCGCGACGAAGTGCTGCTGCACCCACGCCGCGATCTCCGCGGCCGCGTTGCTGCCGCCCGTGTCCGAGCCGTGGGCGTCCGACCCCGCGCCGTCGACGAACCAGTGGACCTTCCCCTCGGCCACGTCCTGCTGGAACTGCGCGAGCGTCGGGGCGGGGTCGGTGCCGTTGAAGCCGCCCACCGCCATGACCGGCGCCTCGGCCGCGAGCTGGTAGCCCGCGGCGGCGTTGGAGCCGACGGCGGCCGCGACCCAGGTGTAGTCGGACGCGTTCTCCTGCAGCAGCGTGGTCACCGCGGCGGACGGGGTGGTGGTACCGAGGAGGGAGCCGAAGCCGCCCATGCCGCCACCCATGCCGCCGCGCATCCCGCCGAAGCCGGTGCCGCCGGTCCCGGTCGTGCCCGGGGAGATGCCGGGTGCCGTGGTGCCACCGGGAGCGCCGGGGACCCCGGCCTGCCCGCCCGGCGCCTGCCCGACGCGGGACCCGCCGCCCGTGCCTGCGCCGCCGAAGCCGCCCGGCCCGCCCGAGCCGCCCGGCCCCCGCCCGACGCCCGACGGCCCGGATCTCGGGATCGCGCCGCTGTGCGGCTGGCTGGCGGTTGCCACCGACCACGCGGCCGTCCCGCCCACCGAGGCCAGCACCGCCGCCGTCACGACACCGGCGGAGAGCAGCCGCGGGAACCGGTGCACCCCGAGCAGCGCCCCGGCCGCGACCACGCCGAGCGCGAGGACCGTCCACCGCAGCCAGGGCAGCCACGAGCCCAGCAGCACGAAGGCCCAGACCGCGCTCGCCGCGACGGCGAGGCCCAGGTGGGCCCGCGCCGTCGCGGTGGAGCGGAGGCGCCACAGCTCGGCCGCGCCCATCCCGGCGAGCGCGCCGATCGCCGGGGCCAGGGCGACGGTGTAGTAGGGGTGGATGATGCCGGCCATGAAGCTGAACACCAGCCCGGTGACCAGTAGCCAGCCGCCCCAGACGAGCGCCGCGGCCCGCACCCGGTCGGTGCGCGGGCGGCGGGCGGTCAGCCACAGCAGCCCCATCAGCAGGATCAGCGCCGCCGGGAGCAGCCAGGACGCCTCCGACCCCATCTCGGACCCGAAGAGCCGGCCGAGGCCCGTCCGGCCCCAGCCGCCGCCCGCGCCGCCGCCGACGCTGCCGGTCTCGTCCCCGGTGAGCCGGCCGACGCCGTTGTAGCCCAGCACCAGCTCCATCACCGAGTTGTGCTGCGAGCCGCCGATGTAGGGCCGGGACGCGGCCGGCCACAGCTCCACCACCAGCACCCACCAGCCCGCACCGACGGCGAGGGCGACGCCCGCCAGCAGCAGGTCCCGGATCCGTCGTCCGATCCCCGTCGGCGCCGCGACGAGCCACACCGCCGCGAGCGCCGGCACGATCAGGAAGGCCTGCAGCATCTTGGTGAGGAAGCCCAGGCCGAGGAACACACCGGCGAGCACGAGCCAGCGCCCGTGCCCGCGCTCCAGCCCGCGCAGTGTGGCCCACACCGCCGCGACCAGCAGCAACACCAGGAGCGCGTCGGGGTTGTCGAAGCGGAACATCAGCGTGGCGACGGGCGTCAGCGCGAGCACCGCGCCTGCGAGCAGCCCGGCGGCGTGCCCGGAGGTCCGGCGCACGATGGCGTACAGCAGCCCGACGGCCGCGATGCCCATCAGCGCCTGCGGGACGAGGATGCTCTCGCTGCTCAGCCCGAAGAGCCGCACCGACAGCCCGGTCACCCACAGCGCCGCGGGCGTCTTGTCCACGGTGATCGCGTTGGCGGCGTCGGACGAGCCGAAGAACCACGCCTCCCAGCTCTCCCCGCCGGCCTGCGCGGCGGCCGAGTAGAAGGCGTTGGCCCAGCCGGAGGCCGAGAGGTTCCACAGGTAGAGGAAGCCTGTCCCGACCAGCAGGACCGCGAGCGAGGCGCGCTCCACCAGCGCCCGCCGCCGGCGCGGGGGCGGGCCCTCGGCCACGGGGGGATCGGCGGGGCGTGCGGTCAGGGTGCTCGTCACGCTGCCCGAGGCTGGTCGGGTCCGCTGTGCCGCCCCGGTGCCGCACCTGTGCGCCGCCTGTGAGCGCCCCCGCCGAGGCGATCAGGGGCGACCAGCGCAGGAAGCGCCCGCGGGAGCGGTCCTTGATCACGGTGACCGTCACGTGGTCACGGTGGCGCCGCAGTCACGTGCCGTTCAGAAAGATCTTGGTCGATTGTCGCCGCGCGAGCGCCACGGTAGGGCTGTGGGCCCAGCGCTCCCGTGACTCCCGGAACGATCTTCGCTGGAGGCCCCTCAGACCCGCGCGGGCGCCTCGGCGGGAACGGCTGCGGGGGTGAGGGGGAGGGTCACCCGGAACTCCGTGCGCCCCGGCACGCTCTGCAGCTCCACCCGGCCGCCGTGCGCGGCGACGACCGCGTCGACGATGGCCAGGCCGAGCCCGGTGCTGGCGGTGTCGTTGACCGCGCGGGCGCGGCCGGCGGAGCCGCGGGCGAACCGCTCGAACACGTGCGGCTGCAGCTCCGCGGGGATGCCCGGGCCGGTGTCGACCACGCTGAGCAGCGCGGCGTCGTCGTCCACCCCGAGGCCGACGGTGACCAGGGTGCCCGTCGGGGTGTGGGTGCGGGCGTTGGCCAGCAGGTTGGTGAGGACCTGGGTGAGCCGCGAGGCGTCGCCGGGCACCGTGACCGGTTCCTCGGGCAGGTCGAGCTGCCAGCGGTGGCCGGGACCGGCGGCGTGGGCGTCCGAGACGGCGTCGAGCACCAGCCGGGTGAGGTCGACGGGGGCGCGCTCGAGCGGACGGCCGGCGTCGAGCCGGGCGAGCAGCAGCAGGTCCTCGACCAGCGTGGACATCCGCTCGGCCTGGGACGAGATGCGGGTCAGCGCGTGCGCCGTGCCCTCCGGCAGCGCGGCGCCGTCCCGTCGGGTCAGCTCGGCGTAGCCGCGGATCGCGGCGAGCGGGGTGCGCAGCTCGTGGCTGGCGTCGGCGACGAACCGGCGCAGCCGGGTCTCGCTGTCCTGGCGGGCCTCGAGGGCGCCCTCGACGTTGTCCAGCATCCGGTTCAGCGCGGCGCCGACCTGCCCGACCTCGGTCCGCTCGTCGGGCCCGGGCACGCGGGTGGCCAGCTCGACCTCGCCCCGGTCCAGCGGCATCGCGGACACCTTCGCCGCGATGCCCGCGACCTCCTCGAGGGGCCGCAGCTCGCGCCGCACCAGCACCGTCGCCGCGCCCCCGGCGCCGCCGAGCGCCGCCCCGATCACGATCAGCTCGATCACGACCAGCCCGTCGACGACGTCCGCGACCTCCTGCGCGGGCTGGCCCAGCACGAGGACGGCGCCGTCCGGCGCGGGCACGGCGACGGCGCGGTACTCGCCGAGCGAGAGCGACACCGTGCGCGGATGGCCGCCGGGCCGCAGCGACGACGCGAGCAGCGTGACGTCGGACGCCGGGACGGGGCTGGACGAGCCCCGCCGGTCCGTGACCGCCGCCCCCTGGACGACGCCGTCGCGGACGACCGCGCCGAGGGTCCCGGGCTTCTGCGCGGGTCCGAGGAAGGAGTCGCCCCGCGGCAGGTTCGGCGGCGCGGGCTCGGACCGGGAGAACTGGAAGCGGCCGGCGGCTCCGAGGACGTCCTCGTCGAGCCGGTGGTAGAGGAAGCTGCGCAGCGCGATCGCCGTCGCGACCCCGATGACCGCGCAGGCCAGGGCGATCAGCAGCAGCACGGTGACGACGAGCCGGGCGCGCAACGTCCGGCTGCGCGCCACGACCCGGTCGGTCATCCGTGCGGCCATGCGCCCGTCCTCAGCCGGCGGCGGGCTTGAGCACGTACCCGGCCCCGCGCACGGTGTGGATCATCGGTGCGCGCCCGGCGTCGATCTTCTTGCGCAGGTAGGAGACGTACAGCTCCACCACGTTGGACTGGCCGCCGAAGTCGTAGTGCCACACCCGGTCGAGGATCTGCGCCTTGGACAGCACCCGCTTCGGGTTGCGCATGAGGAACCGCAGCAGCTCGAACTCGGTGGCGGTGAGCTCGACGTCGGTGTCGCCGCGGCGCACCTCGTGGCTGTCCTCGTCGAGCACCAGGTCGCCGACGACGAGCTCGGAGCCCTGCCGCGCCGCCGTCATCCCGGCCCGGCGAAGCAGCCCGCGCAGCCGGGCGACCAGCTCCTCGAGGCTGAACGGCTTGGTGACGTAGTCGTCGCCGCCCGCGGTCAGCCCGGCGACCCGGTCCTCCACGGCGTCCTTCGCGGTCAGGAACAGGACCGGCACCTCCGGGCTGTCCGCGCGCAGCCGACGGAGCACCTCGAGCCCGTCGAGGTCCGGCAGCATGATGTCGAGGACCACGGCGTCGGGCTTGAAGTCGCGCGCGGTCCGGACCGCGGTGAGCCCGTCGCCCGCGGTGCGCACCTCCCAGCCCTCGTACCGCAGCGCCATCGAGAGCAGGTCCGAGAGGGTGGCCTCGTCGTCGACCACCAGGACGCGGACGGGGCTGCCGTCGGCGCGGCGGAGTGGCGCGGACTGCTCGGTCACCTCGGTCATGGTAGGAGAGCCTCGCTGCCGCGGCTGTGTCGCGGGTGGGCGCTCCCTGTGCAGCGGCTGTGCGGGCCCGCCGCACACGTCCCGCAGGCCCGCCGCACAGCGGACGGACAGGTTCCGTCAGCACGGTGGGCGCCGGTCGCGGACCTTCGCCCGGAGGCCGGCGGCACCCCGCCGAGCGGGTGCCCCGCAGGCCGGCAGCACCCCGCCGCAGGGCGGCGACGGCACGATGCAGGCCCCGCCCGGCGTCGACCCGACCACCCGGACGACGGCCATGGACGCGTGCGCCGACCTCGCGCCGAACCCGGCCGCCGCGGCGACGACCGGCTGACGACCCGGGCACGGTTCGATCACGGGGCGGTCCCCGCCCGACCGGCCGGGCCGCCCTGTACTAGTTTTCGCCGGTGCACGCGGAGAGATCGCCGGTCCTGGTCGGCGTCGGGCAGGTCCTGGCCAACCGGGACCGGACCGTGGCCGGGGCCCGCGAGCCGCTGCGCCTGGTCGCCGACGCCGTGCACGCCGCCGCCGCGGACGCGTGCGGCGCGGGCACCCGGCTGCTCCGGGAGGTCGACGCGATCACCGTCCCGCATGTCGCCAGCTGGGCCTACGCCGACCTGCCCGCCCGGCTCGCCGAACGGCTCGCGGCGGCCCCGGTGCGCACCTTCTCGGCGCCGGTGGGCGGGCAGTGGCCGGCCGCACTGGTCGACGCGGCCGCGGCGCGGATCGCGGCGGGGGAGTCCCGCATCGAGCTGGTCGCCGGGGGCGAGGCCTCGGCGTCGCTCGGCGTCCTGCAGCGGGCGGGCGTCGAGCCCGGCACCGACCTCGGCTGGACGACCGATCCCGGCGGGGTCGCCCCGATCGGGGCGGACGACCTGGGCAGCCCCGCCATGCAGGCCGCCGGCCTGGTGCTGCCCACCCGGGTCTACCCGATGGTGGACACCGCGTTCGGGCACTCGCTCGGCGAGACGCCGGCGGAGACGATGGCCTCCGGCGCGGCGGTGTTCGCGGCGCTCAGCGAGGTCGCCGCGAAGAACCCGGTCGCGTGGAACCCGACCGCCAGGGACGCCTCCGACATCCTGCGCGTCGGACCGGACAACCGGATGATCTGCGAGCCCTACCCGCTCGCGGTCAACGCGATGCCACTGGTCGACCAGGCCGCGGCGCTGCTGCTCACCTCCCGCGAGATCGCCCTGGAGCACGGCGTGCCGGAGGAGCGGCTGGTGCACGTCTGGGGTGGGGCCGGGGCCGCCGACGCCGCCGACGTCCTCGCCCGGCCCTCGCTGACCGGCTCGCCGGCGCTGTGCTCGGCGCTGCACCGCGCGCTCGCCGCGGCCGGGCTGGCCGCCGACGCGGTCGACGTCGTCGACGTCTACTCGTGCTTCCCCGTGGTGCCCCGGCTCGCGAGCCGCTACCTCGGGCTGCCGGCCACGGCCCTCGCCGGCGCGACCGGCGGGCACTCGGCCTTCGGCGGCCCGCTGTCCACCTACACGCTGCACTCGCTCGCGGCCTGCGCCGAGCGCATCCGCGCCGGTGCGCGCACCGCCCTGGTGCACGCGAACGGCGGGTACCTGACCCGCCAGCACGCCGTCGTCCTCGGGCGGGAGCCGCACGCCGACGGGTACATCGGCGACCCGGACCCGCACGCCACGGCCGAACCCGGCCCGCCGCCGTGCCCCCTCGCGGAGGTGCCCGACGAGCCGGTGCGGGTCGAGGCCGCCACCGTCGAGTACGACCGGGACGGCCACCCGGCGCAGGGGTTCCTGGTCGCCCGGACCGCCGACGGCCGCCGCCTCGCGGGCTGCACCGCCGAGGGCGACGCCGCCAGCGCGCGCACGCTCACCGTGTTCCCCGAGGGGTCGGTGCAGCCGGCGGGCCCGGCCGTCGTCGGGCGCGAGGTGCGGGTGCGCGCCGTCGGGGACCGGATCCAGGTGGACCCCGTCTAACGGGCGCGCCAGTATCCGGTGGCGTAGACCGCGCGGCGGTTCAGCTTCCGGTCCGTGAGCAGGTGCCCGCGGATCTCCTTGACCGCCGCGGACTCGCCGGCGAGCCAGGCCTGCCCCTCGCCCCCCGGGAAGTCCGCTGCCCGCACCGCCGCGACCAGCGGCTCCCCGGCGGGCGCCGCGCCGCGGTGCACCCAGGTGACCGCGGCGTGCCCCGGCAGCTCCTGCTCCTCGGCGGGGTCGGCGACCTCGAGGATCGCCAGCGCGGGCACCTCGGCCGGGAGGGCCTCCAGCACCGTCGCGACGGCGGGCAGCGCGGACTCGTCGCCGATCACCACGTGGAAGTCCGACGCGGGATCCGGGACCCAGCGCCCGCCCGGCTCCGAGACCCCCACCCAGGCCCCGGGCTCGGCGGCCTGCGCCCAGGCCGCGGCCGGGCCGTACCCGTCGTGGAGCACGAAGTCGACGTCGAGCTCGGGGGCGGCCGGGTCGAAGCGGCGGACGGTGTAGGTCCGGATCGTGGGCCGCGGCTCGCCCGCCGGCCAGACGGGACCGCCGGTGCTCGCCCGGGGCACGGCCGGCCGGTCCTGCCCCTCGACCGGGAAGAACATCTTGATCCGCCGGTCCGGCCCCTCGCCCGGGAACCCCGCCAGCTCCTCGCCGGTCAGGGTCACGCGGATCATCTTCGGGGTCACCCGGGTGCTGCGGCTGACCTGCAGCAGCCGGGGGGCGGTCGTGGTCACGGCGCACCATGGAACCACAACGCGCATCGGCGCCCGACCCGACCGCAGTATGGATCCACAACGCGCTCGAGGCCGCGCTCCGATCGCGTCATGGATCCCGACTGCGGTCGGTCCGGCCTGCCAGCCCGCTCCACGCCAGGTCCATCAGGTACTCCGTGGCCTGCTCGGCGGTGACCCGGGGATCGCGCTTGCGCCACACCGCGAGCCGCTCGCACGCCCCGACGATCACCTGCGCCCAGCCCTGCAGCCGCAGCGGATCGGCCGCGGGCGCGGCCACGCCGAGCAGCCCGGCGATGAAGTCCGTCTGCTGCGCGCGGATGGCCTCGACCGCCTCCGCGGCGATGCTCGCCTCCGAGTAGAGCAGCGTGAAGGCCGGGGCGCGCTCGTCGAGGAAGCGGAAGAACGCCAGCGTGCCGCGGCGCAGCATGTCCTCGGGGCCCTCGGCGGCGAACGCGGCCTCGGAGGTCACCTCGAGCAGCTCGGTGCGCGCCCGCGACACGCACGCCAGCAGCAGGCCCTCCTTGGAGCCGAAGTGCGTGTACAGCACCGGCTTCGTGACCCCCACCCGCTCGGCCACCGCGTCCATCGACGCGTTGGCGTAGCCGCGCTCGGCGAAGACCGCGACCGCGGCGTCGAGGATCTGCCGCTCGCGCTCGGCCCGGGACACCCGCCGCCGGGGGGACGAGGCAGGGGTGGAGGCCGCGCTCGTTCCCATGCGCCAGACCCTACCCGGCGTCAAGTTACCCGTGGTAAGTTACCAGCGGTAACACCCACCGGAGGGGAGCGGAGATGCTGGACACCCTGATCGTCGGCAGCGGGTTCGCCGGCCTGGGCGCCGCCGTGAAGCTGGACGAGGCGGGTCGCCGGGACTTCCTGATCCTGGAGAAGGGCGAGACCCTCGGCGGCACCTGGCGGGACAACGTCTACCCCGGTTGCGCCTGCGACGTGGAGTCGCACCTCTACTCCTTCTCGTTCTTCCCGAACCCCGAGTGGACGCGCACCTTCGCGCGCCAGCCCGAGATCCGCGCGTACCTGGAGGCCACGGCCGACCGGTACCGGCTGCGCGACCGCATCCGGTTCGGCGTGCACGTCACCGGCGCGGAGTGGGACGGCGGCGCGTGGGACGTGCGCACCAGCGACGGCGAGACGATCCGCGCCCGGTACGTGCTCTTCGGCACCGGCGCGCTGCACGATCCCGCGGTGCCCGAGATCGAGGGCCTGGACCGCTTCCGCGGCACCGCCTTCCACTCCGCGCAGTGGGACCACACCCACGACCTCACCGGCAGGCGGGTCGCCGTGATCGGCACCGGCGCCAGCGCGATCCAGTTCGTGCCGGCGATCGCGCCGCAGGTCGGGCACCTCACGCTCTTCCAGCGCACCGCGCCGTGGGTGCTGCCCAAGCCGGACCGGCCCATCCCGGAGCGCACCCGCCGCGCGTTCCGCCGCTTCCCCCTGCTGCAGCGGTTGCAGCGGCTCTCGCTGTACTGGCGGCACGAGGCGCTGGTCCTCGGCTTCCTGCACCCGACGGTGATGAAGGTGGTGCAGCGGCTCGGCCTCGCCTACCTCCGCAGGGTCTTCGCCGGCGACCCCGCGCTGCGGAAGAAGGTCACCCCGACCTTCACCATGGGCTGCAAGCGCATCCTGATGAGCAACGACTACTACCCGGCCCTGCGCCGGGACAACGTGGCCGTGGAGACGGACCGGATCGTCCGCGTCACCGAGACGGGCGTCGTCACCGTCGACGCCGGGGGCCGGGAGACCGAGCACGAGGTCGACACCATCGTCTTCGGCACCGGCTTCAAGGTCGCCGACGGCCTGGCCCGGATGAACGTCACCGGGCGGGACGGCGTCAAGCTGGCCGACGCCTGGGCCGAGGGCCCGGAGGCCCTGCTCGGCACCATGGTGGCGGGGTTCCCGAACCTGTTCACGATCGTCGGGCCGAACACCGGGCTGGGGCACAGCTCGATGGTCTTCATGGTCGAGTCCCAGCTGAACTACGTGCTCGACGCCATGCGGACCGTCGACCGGCACCGCGCGGTCGCGATCGACACCCGCGCCGAGTCCCAGGCCGAGTTCAACGCCGAGATCCAGCGCAGGCTGGGCAGGGCGGTGTGGGCGAGGGGTGGCTGCGCGAGCTGGTACCTCGACGAGCACGGCCGCAACCGCACGCTCTGGCCCGGGTACACCTTCGACTTCCGCCGCCGCACCCGCAGGCTCGACCCCGGGCACCACGAGCTCGTCGCGTAGCGTCCGCCGCATGGAGCCCGCCGCGGTCTACGCGATCCCGATGACCACCCGGTTCCGCGGGATCACGGTGCGGGAGGGGATGCTCCTGTCCGGACCGGCGGGCTGGGGCGAGTTCTGTCCCTTCCCGGAGTACGCGGACGCCGAGGCCGCGGCCTGGTTCGCCGCGGCCCGCGAGGCGGCGGAGGAGGGCTGGCCGGAACCGGTGCGCGACACCGTGCCGGTGAACTGCATCGTCCCCGCCGTGGGACCGGACGAGGCCGCGGAGATGGTGCGCGCCTCGGGCTGCGGGACGGCCAAGGTGAAGGTGGCCGACCACCCGGACTCGGCGCGCGAGGACCTCGAGCGGGTCGCGGCGGTGCGGGACGCGCTGGGGCCCGCCGGGCACGTCCGCGTCGACGCCAACGCCCGCTGGGATGTCGACACCGCCGTCCGCGAGGTCCGCGCGCTCGACGAGGCCGCGGGCGGCCTGCAGTACGTCGAGCAGCCGTGCCCGACGGTGGAGGAGCTGGCGGCGGTGCGCCGGCGCGTCGACGTCCGGATCGCCGCCGACGAGTCGATCCGCCGCGCCGAGGACCCGCTGCGGGTGGCCGTGGCCGGGGCCGCCGACGTCGCCATCCTCAAGTGCCTGCCGCTCGGCGGGGTGCGCCGGGCGCTGCGGGTCGCCGAGGCGTGCGGGCTGCCGTGCGTGGTCTCGTCGGCGCTGGAGTCGAGCGTCGGGCTCGCCGCCGAGATCGCGCTGGCCGCGGCCCTGCCCGAGCTGGAGTTCGCCTGCGGGCTCGGCACCGGCCGGCTGTTCACCGCGGACGTCGTGGCCGAGGCCGACCGGCTGGTCCCGCGGGACGGGGTGCTGCCGGTGCTGCGCACCGCGCCCGAGCCGGTGCGCCGCGCCGAGGTCGCCGCCGATCCCGGGCGGGAGGCGTGGTGGCGGGCCCGCGCCGAGCGGGTCGCGCTCCTGTGAGGACGGTCGTACCCGGACGTGTCCGCGGACGACGGCGGCGGCCGGTCGGGCACCGCTCTACGCTGGCCGCGTCATGAGCGTCGTCGTGGTCGGGGCCGGGCTCTCGGGGGTGGCGTGCGCCCGTGAGGTGGCGCGCGCCGGGCTGCCGGTGAAGGTCCTCGACCGCGCGCACACCGTGGGCGGCCGGATGGCCAGCTCCCCGCACGACGGGCGTCCGGTCGACATGGGTGCGGCCTACTTCACCGTGCGGGACCCGGAGTTCGCCGAGGTCGTCGCGGGCTGGCGCAGCGCCGGGCTCGCGCGGCCGTGGACGGCCGAGATGGCGGTGCTGGCGCACGGCGACCGCTCGCGGTCGGCGGGCCCCATGCGCTGGGCGGCGCCCCGGGGGCTGCGCAGCCTCGTGGCCGCGCTCGCCGAGGACCTCGACGTCGAGCTGGACCACGAGGTGAAGCGGGTCGAGGAGGGGCCGCGGGTCGACGGCGAGCCGGCCGACGTGGTCGTCCTCGCGATGCCGGACCCGCAGGCGCTGCGGGTGCTGGCGCCGGGCCTCGGCGCCGTCGCGCTCACCTCCGGCCGGCCCTGGCGCCCGGTGCTCACCGTCGCGGCCGGCTTCCCCACCCGGGAGTGGCCGGAGCTCTCGGCCGCGTTCGTCAACGACCACCCGGTGCTCACCCTGGTCGCCGACGACGGCGCCCGGCGCGGCGACGGCGTCCCGGTCCTGGTCGCGCACACCACCTCCGCGGTCGCGCGGGCCCACGACGCCGACCCGGCCGGCGCGATCCCGACGGTGGTCGAGGCGGTGTGCGCGCTGCTCGGGCTCTCCGAGGAGCCGGTGTGGACGGACGCGCACCGCTGGCGGTTCGCCGCCCCCGAGCTGGACCGTGCCGAGCCCTTCCACCTCGGGGAGGACGGCATCGGGCTGGCCGGCGACGGCTGGGGCAGCTCCCGGATCGAGACGGCCTGGCGCTCCGGCACGCTGCTCGGCCGCGAGATCGTGAAGCGGCTGCAGCGGTAGCGCTCTCGTTGGCGATCGCGGCGCGCCAGGACGTAGCGTCTCCCGCATGAGCGAGACCCGGACCGCGACCCCGCAGACCCCCACCCCCGAACGGCCCTTCGGCTGGGACCGGGGCAGCGGCGCGGCCCGGATGGCCGAGCCGGGCGCGGCCGGCCGCGCGGTGCTCGCGGAGCTGGCCGCCGCCCTGCCCGCGGACCGGGTGCTCACCGATCCGGACACCGTCCGCCCCTACGTGCACGACGAGGCGGAGTGGGCCGAGTACGGCGCGCCGCTCGCCGTCGTCCGGCCGCGGTCCACCGCCGAGGTCGCCGAGGTCGTGCGGGCGGCGGCCCGGCACCGCGTCCCGGTCGTGCCGCGCGGGGCCGGCACGGGCCTGTCCGGCGGGGCGAACGCCGTCGACGGCGGGCTGGTGCTGTCCCTGGAGCGGATGCGGGACATCGTGGAGATCGACGCGGGGGAGCGGCTCGCGGTCGTCCAGCCCGGGGTGGTGAACGACGACCTGCGCGCGGCCGCCGCGAAGGAGGGCCTCTGGTACCCGCCGGACCCGGCCAGCGCGCCCTGGTCGACGATCGGCGGGAACGTCGCCACCAACGCCGGCGGGCTGTGCTGCGTGAAGTACGGCGTGACCCGCGACTACGTGCTCGCGCTGGAGATCGTCACGGCCGGGGGCGAGATCGTGCGGGTGGGTCGGCGCACCGCGAAGGGCGTGGCCGGTTACGACCTCGCCGGGCTGCTGGTGGGCTCCGAGGGCACCCTCGGCGTGATCACCGAGATCACCGTGCGGCTGCGGCCCACGCGGACCGCGCCGCCGCGCACCGTCGTCGGCTTCTTCGACACGCTGGCCGCCTGCGGCGCCGCCGTGGCCGCGGTGACCGCCGCCGGGCTGCAGCCCGCGATCTTCGAGCTGGTCGACCGGCACTGCCTCAAGGCCGTCAACGACTGGAAGCACATGGGCCTGCCCGAGGACGCCGCGGCGCTCCTGCTGGCCCAGACCGACCTCCCCGAGCCGGCCGCCACCGCCGAGGCCGAGGGGATCCTCGCCGCGTTCGAGGCCAACGGCGCCCGGGACGCCCTCGTCTCGACCGACCCCGTCGAGGCCGACGCCCTCTTCGCCGCCCGCCGGCTCGCCTACCCGGCCTTCGAGCAGCGCGGTGACGCCCAGCTCACCGAGGACGTCTGCCTGCCGCGCAACCGGCTCGCGCCGATGCTGGAGCGGATCGAGGAGATCTCCGCCCGGAACGAGACGTTCATCGGCACGGTCGCGCACGCGGGCGACGGCAACCTGCACCCGCTGATCATGGTGCCGCCGAGCGACCCGGAGGCGAAGGCGCGGGCCCAGCAGGCGTTCGACGAGATCGTCGACGCCGCGATCGCGCTGGGCGGCACCGTGACCGGCGAGCACGGCGTGGGCCTGCTCAAGCGCGCCGGCATGCGCCGCGAGCTCGACCCCGGCTCGCTCGCGATGCAGGAGGCGATCAAGAAGGCGTTGGATCCGCACGGGATCCTCAACCCCGGCAAGGTGCTGTAGATCATGGACCGCTTGCTCCCCGCCCTCGTCGAGCCGACCGACGAGCCGGCGCTGCGCTTCCCCGACGGAGCCGTCACCTATCGCGAGCTCGCCGCGCTGACCTCCGACCTGGGCGCCCGGATCGCCGGCCGCTCCCGCGTCGCCGTCTGGGCCACCCCGACGCTCGCCGCCGCCACCGGGATCACCGCCGGGCTGCTCGCGGGGGTGCCGGTGGTGCCGGTGAACCCCAAGGCCGGCGAACGGGAGCTCGCGCACATCGTCGCGAACTCCGCGCCCGAGGTGGTGCTGACCGCGCCCGGCGTCGAGCTGCCCGCCGCGATCGCCGGGCTGCCCCGCATCGAGGTCGACGTCAGCGCCCGTCCCCACCCGGTGGACCTGCCGCCCGAGCCGCCCGCGGACGCCCCGGCGCTCGTCGTCTACACCTCCGGCACCACCGGACCGCCCAAGGGCGCCGTGCTCTCCCGGGGCGCGGTCGCCGCGGACCTCGACGCCCTGGCCGACGCCTGGGCCTGGACCGGGGCGGACCGGCTCGCCCACGCGCTGCCGATCTTCCACGTGCACGGGCTGGTGCTCGGCACGATCGGCCCGCTGCGGCGCGGGGGCTCGCTGCACCACCTCGGCGCGATCGACGGGCGGAAGCTCGCCGCCGCCGTCGACGAGGGCGCCACCATGGTCTTCGGCGTGCCCACCCACTACCACCGGCTCGCCGCGGACTTCGAGGCCGACCCCGAGACGGGCCGCACGGTCGGCCGGGCCCGGCTGCTGATCTCCGGCTCGGCCGCGCTCACCGCCGTCGACCACGCCCGGATCGAGAAGGCGACGGGGCTCGCGGTCCGCGAGCGCTACGGGCTCACCGAGACGCTGATCCTCACCGCCGCCCGCGCCGACGAGGAGCCCGAGGTCGGCACGGTCGGGCGGCCGCTGGCGAACACGGAGGTGCGGCTCGCGCCGCTGCCCGCGGCGGAGGGCGAGCAGCCCGACGGTGCCGACGGTGCCGACAGCGGTCTGGGCGCCGTCGAGGTCCGCGGCCCGCAGCTGTTCTCCGGCTACCTCGACCTGCCGGAGGCCACCGCCGCCTCCCGCACGGACGACGGCTGGTTCCGCACCGGCGACATCGGCCGCTGGACCGAGTCCGGGCTGCTGGCGCTGGTCGGCCGGCAGGCCACGGACTTGATCAAGTCCGGCGGCTACAAGATCGGCGCCGGCGAGATCGAGAACGCGCTGCTGGAACACCCGGCGGTGGCCGAGGTGGCCGTCGTCGGCGTGCCGGACCCGGACCTGGGGGAGCGGATCGTCGCGCACGTGGTGCCGGCGGGCGAGGCACCGGAGGCGCGGGAGCTCGTCGACCACGTCGCTGCCCTGCTGGCGCCGCACAAGCGGCCCCGCGAGGTCCGCTTCGTGGAGTCGCTGCCGCGCAACGCGATGGGGAAGGTGCAGAAGAAGCTGCTGTGACCAGGGGCCGAACGGCGCCCGACGGACGGTCCCCCGACACGTTTGAGTGATCAGCCCGTTCGGGCATTCTCGTTCCATGGCTACCGGCACCCCGACGACGAAGAACACCCGGACGTCCGGCCGCCCGACGGCGACCTACCGCGGCCCGGCCGCGGCCGGCGCGCCGAACCTGGCGGGCGTCGAGGGGGTGCGCTCGACCGTCGCCGGTGCCCCGGTCGTGCTGGAGTTCGAGCGGTACGACTCGCCGGACCTGCGCCTGGCCACCTCCGGGATCGTGCTGGCGATCCACCGCACGGACGACCCGGCGCACCCCGAGGCGTTCTGGCGCCTCGACCTGCCGGACGCGGTGGAGGGCGAGCAGCTCCGCATCCCGGCGACCCCGCCGGACGTGGAGGGCGTCGATCCCGACGTCCCCGCCGAGCTGCGGGAACTGGTGCAGGGCGTGCTGCGCGGCGCGGACCTCGCCCCCGTCGGCCGGATCCGCCGGGTCCGCACCGTCGAGTCGCTGCGCGACGGCCGGCGCCGGGAGATCGCCGAGATCCGCCGGGACGAGGTCCAGCTCGCGACGTTCGGGTCCGAGACGACCCTGGAGAACTGGACCGAGGAGGCGGTGACCGTGTCGGGCGGCCCCGCCGGGCTCCTCGACGCGCTGGCCGAGCGGCTCGCGGCCACCGGCGCCGCGCCGGCGGAGGCCACCGCCGAGGCCGAGCTCGACCGGCTCCTGCGCGAGGCCGCCCCGCCGCCCCCGGCCCGGTGGACGGGCAAGCAGGGCAGCGCGGGCGCCGCCGTGCTGGCCTACCTCGCCGAGCACGCGGACCGGCTCGCCGCCGAGGACCTGCGGGCCCGCCGGGACGAGGAGGACGCGGTCCACCAGCTGCGGGTCGCCGCCCGGCGGATGCGCAGCGCCCTGCAGGCCTTCTCCTCGCTGTTCGAGGGCCCGCGCGCGGAGGCGCTGATCGAGGAGCTGCGCTGGCTGGGCCGCGCCCTCGCCCCCGCGCGGGACCTCGAGGTCCAGGAGGAGCGGATCACCGCCGCGGTGCACGCGCTGCCGCCGGAGCTGGTCCTCGGGCCGGTGCAGGCGCAGATCACCCGGCACTTCGCGCGGTCGCAGGCGGAGGCCAAGGCCGCGGCGATCGCCGCCCTCGACGGCGAGCGCTACGCCGCGCTGCGCGGCGCGATCGAGCGCTTCCTGCAGGACCCGCCGCTCGCGAAGGCGGCCTCGTCGAAGAAGGGGCTCTCGGCGGCGCTGAAGAAGGCCGACAAGCGCTTCGACAAGCGGGTCGTCGCCGCGCTCGACGCCCTGGCCTCGGGCGAGGACGCGGGGGGCGACCCCGACACCGCGATCCACGACGCCCGCAAGGCCGGCAAGCGGCTGCGCTACGCCACCGAGCTGGCCGGCAGCCCGAAGCAGGCCAAGCGGCTCAAGGCGATCACCAAGGCGCTCGGCGAGCACCAGGACGTCGTCGTCGGGCGGCAGCTGCTGCGGGAGCTGGGCGCCCAGGCGCACGCGGAGGGCGAGAACGGCTTCACCTTCGGCCTGCTCTACGGCCGCGCACAGGTCGAGGCCGAGCGGATCGAGGAGCAGCTTCCCGAGCTGCGGCAGAGGTGAGCCCGCCGACCGGGCCGGCAGGATCGCGGCCGTGAGCGACGCCCGGGACCCGGTGGCCGACCTGCGCCGGATCGCGTTCCTGCTCGAACGCGCGCACGAGTCGACCTATCGGGTCCGCGCCTTCCGCACCGCCGCAGCGGCGCTGCGCGGCAAGGACCCCGAGCAGCTCGCCGCGCTGGAACGCTCCGGTGAGCTGCGCAAGCTGAAGGGCGTCGGCGACGTCACCGCGCGGTGCGTCGCCGAGTCCCTGCGCGGCGAGGTGCCCGTCTACCTGCGTCGGCTGGAGGCCACCGAGGGCGTCGAGCTGGACACGGCGGCCGCGGACCTGCGCGAGGCGCTGCGGGGCGACTGCCACAGCCACACCGACCAGTCGGACGGCGGCTCCCCGCTGTGGGAGATGGTCGAGACGGCGATCACCCTCGGGCACGACTACCTCGTCGTCACCGACCACTCGCCCCGGCTGACCGTGGCGAACGGGCTGTCCCCGGAGCGGCTGCGGCGCCAGCTGGAGCAGATCGCCGAGCTCAACGCGGGCCTCTCCGGGTTCCGCGTGCTCACCGGCATCGAGGTCGACATCCTCGAGGACGGCGCGCTCGACCAGGAGGAGGAGCTGCTCGGTCGGCTCGACGTCGTCGTCGCGAGCGTGCACTCGAAGCTCCGGATGCCGCGGGACGAGATGACCGAGCGGATGCTCACCGCGGTCGCGAACCCGCACGTCGACGTCCTGGGGCACTGCACGGGCCGGATGGTCACCGGGAACCGCAAGCGACCGGAGTCCGAGTTCGACGCCGACGCGGTGTTCGCCGCCTGCGCGGAGCACGGCGTCGCCGTGGAGATCAACTCGCGCCCCGAGCGGCTGGACCCGCCGAAGCGGCTGCTGCGGCTGGCGGTCGAGGCCGGGTGCGAGTTCACGATCGACACCGACGCGCACGCCCCCGGCCAGCTCGACTGGCTCGACTACGGCTGCACGCGCGCCGTGCAGTGCGGGGTGCCGACCGAGCGGATCCGCAACACCTGGGAGCTGCCGGAGCTGCTGGCCGCCCGGTCCTGAGGTCAGGCCAGCTCGAAGTCGGCGAAGTCGAAGCCCGGGGAGACCACGCACGAGACGAGCGCCGGCGCCTCGCCGAGCAGGCGCGCGGACTGCCACGCGTTCGCCGGCACCAGCTGCTGCGGCTCGCCCGCCTGGAGGGTCGACGACGTCCCGACGCCCGGTTCGGAGCCGATCCGGAGGTCGACGGCGGAGCCCGAGTGCCACAGCCAGAGCTCGCCCGAGCGCACCCGGTGCCACCGTGACTCCTCGTCGAGCAGGTAGAGGATCGCCGTGGCCGTCGGTCGCGGACCGTGCTCGGTCTCGACGGTCACCGGTGAGGTCCAGGTGCGGCGGAACCAGCCGCCCTCCGGATGCGGAGCCAGGTCGAGGGCGGTGGCGAGGGCGGGCGGCGGCACACCCCGAGTCTCGCGGCCGCCGGCGGTCCTGTCACGTCTCGTGATCATCGTTCGTCACCGGCCGTGACCGTGCCCGCGGCGTCGTCGCCGTGCGTGCACGAACGGGGGGTACTCGACCGGGTGGCAGGGCTCGCGTTGCTCACGATCTGCGGTGAAATGGGCGCAGTTCTGAGGCAGGAGTGACGAGAGGTGCGGACGATGCGGACGACCGGTCTGGCGCGAACCCTGGCCGTCGCGGTGAGCGGAGGGGTGCTGCTGGCGCTCACGGCCTGCCCCGCGAACGCGGCCCAGGGCGGTGCCCAGGCCCCGTCGGCCCCGTCCCCGCCCGCACCCTCGGCGTCGCACTGCCCGCGGACCGCGGCCGACACCCTGGGCTGGGGCACCCCGACCCGGCAGTCGGACTTCGAGGGCACCGCGCTGCCGCCGGACTGGCACCCGTATGGCCCCGAGCCCGGCCACGACAAGAAGGGGACCCGGACGCCCGACGCGATCACCGTGGCGGACGGCCAGGTGACCCTCGGCGGCGACGAGCGGGGCACCACCGGTGCGATGAGCTGGCACCCCGGCCAGCGCTACGGCCGCTGGGAGGCGTGCGTGAAGTCCGACCCGGGCTCCGGCGGCTACCACCCGGTGCTGCTGCTGTGGCCGGTGAAGGAGGACTGGCCGGTGGGCGGCGAGATCGACTGGATGGAGATCAGCGCCGACGACCGGCAGAGCACGGACTTCTTCCTGCACTACGGCCGCGACAACTCCCAGGAGAGCGGCTCGGTGCGGCACGACGCCACCGAGTGGACCGCCTACGCCCTGGAGTGGACGCCGCAGCGGATGACCGCCTACCTCGACGGGAAGGAGTGGTTCTCCACCACGCAGACCGGCCACTTCCCGCCCGGCGCCATGAACATGACGGTGCAGCTCGACTACTTCCCGCCCAGCTTCGGCCGCACCGCGATGCACCTGGACTGGGCGAAGCAGTGGGCGCTGCCGGAGAGCGAGCCGGCGGAGCTGTCGCTGGCGCCGGGCGCGCCCGCCACCGGCCAGCCCGACCTGCACCCCGACCGCACCCCGAAGGCCCGGCCGAGCGGCTGACCCCCGGACTCGTGGGTGGCGGGGCGAAAGGAACTGGGGCCGTCCCGCCACCTGCGGCCTCGTGGACGGCGGCGGTGCTGGGGAGCCCTCGCCGCCGTCCACGCTGGACAGCGCGGCCCTGCTCGCGGCAGCCCCGCTCGCGGCGCGGCCCGGGTCAGTGCAGGGCGGCCCGCAGCTCGTCGGCCGTCGGCGGCCGGGCGCCCCGCCGGGAACAGGTGAGCGCGGCCGCGGTCACGCACTCCTCGAGCACCTCGTCGAGCCGTAGCGCGGGGATCCCGCGCAGGGCCTCCCGCCGGGCCGGCCCGAGCAGGTCCCGCGCGTGCAGCGCGGCCAGCAGGGCCGCGGAGAAGCTGTCCCCGGCGCCCACCGTGTCGACGACGTCGACGGCCCGGCCCGGCATGGACGTCCGGATGCCCTCGGCCGTCGCCGCCAGCACGCCGTCGCCGCCGAGGGTCACGGCGACCAGCGCCGGCCCGCGCCCCGCCCAGTCGTCGAGCACCTCGCCGGGCGGGACGCCGGGCAGCAGCCAGCGCAGGTCCTCGTCGCTGACCTTGACGACGTCCGCGACCGCCAGCATCTCGTGCACCCCGCGCAGCACCTCGGCGGGATCGCCCATGAGCCGCGGCCGGCAGTTCGGGTCGTAGCTCACGGTCGCCGAGCCCGCGGCCTTGACCATCAGCTCGCGCAGCACCGCGGCGCCGGGCTCGACGGTCAGCGCCAGCGAGCCCGAGTGCAGCGCGACGATCCCGTCGAGCGCGCCGGTCAGCTCGTCCGGCGTCCACTGCCAGTCCGCCGTGCCGCTGATGCGGAAGTCGTAGTCCGCCACGCCGTCCGGCCCGACCTCGACCAGGGCCAGCGAGGACTGCTCGGGCGCGTCGACGACGTGGGACAGGTCGACGCCGTTGCCCTCCAGGTGCGCGCGCAGCCGGCGGCCCAGGAAGTCCCGGCCGAGCCGGGCCAGCATCCTGGCGGGCACGCCGAGCCGGGCCAGACCGACCGCGACGTTCGCGGGGCTGCCGCCGGGCGCGAACTCGAAGTACCCCTCGGCGGGGGCGGGGACGACGTCGACCAGCGCCTCGCCCGCCACCGCGATCACACCGTTGTCAGCCACGCGGACAGCGTGCCAGAGGAGGGCCCTTCCGCTCAGCTCCCGACGCGGTCGGCCAGCTTGGCCAGCACACCGTCGTAGATCCGGGTCAGACCCTTGGGGGCGAAGGTCCGCTCGAAGAACCCGCCGATGCCGCCGGCGCCGTTCCAGGTCGTGGTGATCGTGACGAGGCTGGCGCCCTCGCCCGCCGGCGCGACCCGCCAGGTCGTGACCAGGGAGGAGTTCGCGTCCTTCTCCACCACCGTGTCCGGCGTCGGCTGGGAGACGTCCGCCTTGACGTGCCGCACGCGCTTCTTCGTGGCGTGCAGCTTCCAGGTGGCGGAGGTCCCGTCGCCCCGGCCGCCGGTGAGCACGGCGTAGTCGGTGAACTGCTCGGTCAGGATCGCCGGCCGGGTCTCCGTGTAGTCGGCGACGGCCGCCCGGACGGTCTCGACGGGGGCGGGGACGGTTCGCTCCGCGGTCGCGGTCACCTGTGCCATGCGCCCATCCTGCCCCGGACCCGGGGGACGGCGCCGCAGGGGCGCCTGGTACCTCTTCCGGGATGCGGAGGATTCCGGTCGTGGTCGTCGCCGGCTTCCTCGGCGCGGGCAAGACCACCCTGCTCAACCACCTGCTCGCGCACTCGCTCGACGCCCGGATCGGCGTGGTGGTCAACGACTTCGGTGCCGTCGGGATCGACGCGATGCTCGTCGGCGGCGCGGACGCGATGGTCGCCCTCGGCAACGGCTGCCTGTGCTGCGCGGTGGGGGAGGAGGGCGTCGGGCCGCTGCTCGACCGGCTGACCCGGCGGCGGGACGAGATCGACGTGATCGTGATCGAGGCCAGCGGCATCGCCGAGCCCGGCACCCTGGTGCGGCTGATCCTCGAGGCGGCGAACCCGCACCTGGTGTTCGGCGGGCTGGTCGAGGTGGTCGACGCCGTCGAGTTCGAGGCGACGCGGCAGCGGCACCCCCAGGTCGACACGCACGTCGGGCTCGCGGACCTGCTGGTGCTCAACAAGGTCGACCGGGTCGACCCGGGCAAGGTGTGGCGGGTCCGGCGGCTGCTCCGCGAGGCCAACGGGCTGGCCCCGATCGTCCCGGCCGAGCACGGCGTCGTCGACCCGCGCCTGCTGTTCGACATCGAGGTGGTGCCCGGCCGGCAGCTGCTGCTCGGCGAGCAGGTGGGCGACCACGCCGACCACTCCGGTCACCTCCATGCGGCGTACGACAGCGTCTCCTTCACCTCCGACGCCCCGATGGACCCGCAACGGCTGCGGGACCTGCTCGACCGGCGGCCGGCCGGCGTCTACCGGATCAAGGGGTTCGTCGCGTTCGGCGTGCCCGGGCACCGGCAGAAGTACGTGCTGCACACGGTCGGCCGGTACGTCCGGTTCCGCCGCGCCCGGTGGGAGCCCGGCGAGCCGCGCCGCACGAGCCTCGTCCTGATCGGCGCCGGGATCGACACGGCCGCCGTCGAGGCCGAGCTGGCCGCCTGCGTGGCCGACGACTCCTCGCGCACGGATCCCGACGCCATGCTGCCGGTGCTGCGCTACACCTTCGGGGCGTGAGCGCCGCTCCGCTCCGGCAGCGGCAGGCTACTCGGGCGTAACCTGGAGGGGTGATCGCGCGCTCCCTGCGGGTCCTCGGTCTGCGACTCGCGTTCCGGGCACTGTTCGGACTCCCGCGACCGCTGAAGCGGCTGCTCGCCGGGCCCGAGGTGCGGCTCGAGGGGCAGGTCCTCGATCTCGACCTGCAGCTGCTCAACCGGACGGGGGAGCGGATCGCGCGGCTCACCGCGGCGCGCGGGCAGCTGGGCGCGCCGGCCCTCGCCGAGCAGCGCCGGCAGGCCGCCGAGGCCGCCGAGCTCGCCGCCGAGGGGCCGTTCGACGACGTCGTGACCCGGGACCTGGAGGTCGCCGGCGCCGAGGGGGCGATCCCGGCCCGGCTCTACACACCGCCGGGGCCGCACGGTCCCGCGGGGCGCTCCGGCCTGCTCGTCTACTTCCACGGCGGCGGGTTCGTGCTGGGCAGCATCGCCTCCGCCGACCCGCTCTGCCGGCTGCTCGCCGCGCAGGCCGGCGTCCGGGTGCTGTCCGTCGAGTACCGGCTCGCGCCCGAGCACCCCTATCCGGCCGCGCTCGACGACGCCCTCGCCGCCTACCGCCACGCCGTCGCCCACGCCGAGGACCTGGACGCGGAGAAGTCGCTGGTCGCGGTGGGCGGCGACAGCGCGGGCGCGAACCTGGCGCTGGTCGTGGCGCACGAGCAGGCGGTGCGGTCGGAGCCCGTGCCGGCGTTCGTCCTGGCCCTCTACCCGGCCACGGACGCCGACCGGACCGGCGGCTCGCGCGTCGCGTTCGGCTCCGGGTTCGGGATCAGCGCCGAGGTCCTCGCGGCGATGGAGCAGATGTACCTGCCCGACGGGGTGCCCCCGGACGACGCGCGCGGCGCCATCCTCCGCGCCGACGACCTCTCCGGCATGCCGCCGGTCTACCTCGCGACCGCGGGGTTCGACCCGCTGCGCGACGAGGGGGAGGAGCTGGTCGAACGGCTGCGCGAGGCCGGGGTCCCGGTCGTCGCGCGCCGGTTCCCCGGCATGGTCCACGGCTACGCCAGCCTGACCGCGATCAGCCGGGCCGCCCACGACGCCACCTTCGACGCCGCCAGCGCCCTGCGGGCCGGGCTCGCGCTGGCCGGCCGCGAGCCCGCCCCGCTGCGCGCGCCGTGAGCTACGCCTGGGCGTGCGTGCCCAGCTCGTCGAGCACCTTGTCGGCAGCGATCGGCCCGATGCCGGAGTACCAGAGGTCGTCGGACACCTCGTGCGCCCGGCCCTGTGCGACCGCCGGGATCGCCGGCCACAGCGGGCCGCCGAGCACGCTCGCCTCGTCGGCGCCGCCCGCCTCGCCGTACGAGGCGTAGAAGAGCCGGTCGCCGTCCGCCTGCCCGATCTGCTCGGGGGAGACCTCGGCGAAGGTCGTCGACACGCGCTGGCTCGCGGGCCGGGCCAGGCCGGCGTCGGCCAGGATCGTGCCGATGAAGGAACCCTCGCCGTAGAGCCGGACCGACCCGCCGGTGAAGCGGACCATGCTGATCGTGGTCCCGGGCGCGAACTTCGCGCCCGTCTCCTTCGCCTTGGTCCGGTACTCGGCCAGGATCCGCTCGGCCTCGGCCTCCCGACCGAGCGCCCGGGCCGCGACCTGCAGGTTCTCCCGCCACGCCACGCCCACGCGCTCCGCGAACACGGTCGGCGCGATCGCGCTGAGCTGCGGGTAGATCGGCTCGTGCCGGACCTTGTTGGACAGGATGAGGTCGGGGCGCAGCCCGGCGAGCGCCTCCAGGTTCAGGTCCGACTGGGTCCCGAGGTTCGTCACGCCGGCGGTCCGGTCCGTGAGGTAGGTCGGCAGCGGGCCGTTCGCGACGGGCGAGGTCGCGCCCACCGGCGTGACGCCGAGGGCGAGGACGCTGTCCAGCTCGCCGGTGTCGAGCACCACGACGCGCTGCGGGTTCGCGGGCACCTCGGTCGTGCCCATCGCGTGGGCGACGCCGCGCGTCGCAGGGGCCGCGGACGACCCCGCGGTCCCGTCGGAGGATCCGCACGCGGCGAGCGAGGTGGCCAGGACGAGCCCGGCCAGGACGGACAGGAGGCGACGCAACGACAACTCCTTCGTGTTGTTAAGGTTGCCTGACCTTACCGGACCATCGGGACATTCCTCGCTGTGATCGCCCACGCGCACGTTCCGGTGAGGGGTCCGTCACGTTGCAGCGTCGTAACACGGTTCTCGTCAGTTTCGATGATGTGGACGGCGGCGCCCTCCCCGGCGCGGTCACGCACACTCCTCCCCCGGTGCGACCAGCAAGAGCAAGAGGCAATGAGCACGTTCCCCGGCGACGCGAGCGTCGACTTCGTCAAGCAGACCCCGCCCGACCGTCTGCCCACCTTGATCCGCACCCGATCGGGTTATCGCGTGTTCGATCCCGCGCTGATCGCCGGCACCCACTACCAGATCGACGACTCCGGCACCCTCGTGTGGACCCGGCTGCCGGCGGGCTCCACGGCGCTCGCGGTCCTCGCCGTCGGCGCCGTGTCCGGGCTCCTGCTCGGCGACGGCTGGTTCCTCACGCTGCTGTGGTTCGCCGCCGGGCTCGTGGTCGCCACCGGGCTCGCCGGCCTCGGGCTCACGATCGTGCACGCGATCGACGACCCCGAGCGCCGGTACCGCAACCGCACCGGCGGTGCCCCGTACTCCGTGGACGTCACCGACCGCGGCTCCCGCGCCTGGGAGTTGTGCGTGCAGGCCGAGCGCCTGGCAGCCACGAAGTCCTGGGTCACGGGGCGGGTCGACCGCGAGCGCCAACTGCCCGAGCTGCTCTGGGCGGGCGTCCTCGGGTCCGGCTGGGCGGCCGAGCAGATCGGCCGCCTGGTCAACCCCTCCACCGGCCCGGACCTGCGCGCCCCGGCCTGATCACGACCACGGGGTGACGGAAGGCTCCTGCCGCGGCCCGTCGACGACGTCGACCCGTTCGGTGAAGAAGCAGACGAGGTCGCGCTGTCGTCGGGCACCCCGACGACACCGCAGGCGCCCGACCGACGCCGAGCGGAGAAGGCTCGCAGACCGGCGTCGGCAGCGGTGGCCAGCACGTCCGCCCAGCAAGGTGCCCCGGGCAGCGGCGTGGTGGGAAACCCTCGGAAGGGCGGCGGCTCGTCGAGGTCGGCGGCCGGCGGTGGTGGGGCCCGGGTCCTCGGGGCTCGCCTCCCGCTGCGCATCCTCTACCGATGCGGTGCGGGTGCCGGCAGCGCGCGCGGCCCCTCCGCCGGAGGTGCTCCCTCTACCGCCGGGGGTTCCGACCGGCGCGGCCGTGGCGCCGTCCGGACGGCCCACCGAGCTGCTCGGAGCGGTGCCGGCGGTCGGCCGTCCGCTCGCGGCTGATCGTGGCGGTGCCGTCCTCCGTGACGTAGGCGCCCACGCCGCGGCGGGCGTGGGCGCGGCCACGCCCCGTCGCACCTGCCGGACCTCCGCCGCTCAGTGCCGCTGGTACACCGGCGGGCGCTTCTCGAGGAAGGCGCGGGTGGCCTCGTCCCGGTCCTCGGTGAGGGCGGTGAGGATCTGCTGGCGGTTCTCGAACTCGACCGCGTTGACGAACGTGGGGTTCTCGACCGACGCCCACATCCCCTGCTTGGTCAGCTCGACCGAGAAGGGCGGGTTGAGCATGATCTCGGCGGCCTCGGCATAGGCGGCCTCCAGCAGCTCGGCGGGGTCGACCAGGTGTGTGACCAGGCCGATCCGGTAGGCCTCCTCGGCCGAGCAGCGGCGGCCGGTCAGCATCAGCTCGTGGGCCCGTCCGGTGCCCACGATCCGGGGGAGCAGCCAGGACAGCCCGATGTCGCACGCCGAGAAGCCCGCCCGGATGAACCCGACGGCGAACAGCGCGGAGGTCGACGCCATCCGGATGTCGCTGGCCAGCGCGAGGGCGAGCCCGCCGCCGGCGGCCGGGCCGTTGATCGCCGCGATGACCGGCTGGGGCAGCTGGTGCAGGGCCACGGCGAGGTGCGCGATCTGGCGCTGCCGGGTCAGCCCGTCGATCGGGTGCCGCTCCCGCGCCGGCGGGTGCTGGTCGTCGTAGTGGTTGAGGTCGAGACCGGCGCAGAAGCCCCGGCCCGCCCCGGTCAGGATCACCACCCGGCAGGTGCTGTCCGCGCCGATGTCGGCGAGCGCGGCGGTGAGCTTCGCGACCGTGTCGGCGTCGAGCGCGTTGAGCTGGTCGGGGCGGTTGAGCGTGAGCTGGACGACGCCCTCCCGCGGGCGGTCGATCTCCACCGGCATGCGGTCCTCCTCGCGGCCTGAACGAACGAACGTTAAACGATCGTGCGCCCCGGGGAGAAGGGCGTTCCCGCACACACCTCCCTCAGGGCGCCGGCTGCCCCTTGATCGCCCCGGCGGATCCCGCCGGCCCGTCCGGGCCCGCCGACCCGCCCGCGAGCAGCGGACCGGGGAGGTGCACGGGCCCGTGGGGGTCGGCGCAGTGGTCGGCCCCGTCGGCCGGGAGGGCGACGTCCTCGTGGTGGTCCACCTGCAGCGTCGTGTGCTCCAGGCCGTGCTCGCCGCGCAGCACTGCCTCGATGGCCCGCTGCACCTCGTGGCAGTCCGCCTCCGGGCGGACGAGGACGTGCGCCGACAGCGCCGGCTTCCCCGAGGTGATCTCCCAGACGTGCAGGTCGTGGACCTCGGCGACGCCCGCGACCCCGGCCAGGCGGGCGCCGAGCGCGTCGGGGTCGACGTCCCGCGGCGCGGCCTCGAGGAAGATCCGGCCGGACTCGCGCACCAGGCCCCACCCCGCCTTGACCATCAGCGCGGCCACCACGAGCGCCGCGATCGCGTCGGCCCGGTCGAACCCCGTGAGGACGACGACGAGCCCGGCCACCGCCGTCGCGACGAACGCGAACAGGTCGTTGAGGATGTGCTGGAACGCGCCCTCGACGTTGAGGCTCGACCGGTCGGCGCGGCTGATGCACCAGGTCGCCGCCAGGTTGACGACGATCCCGACGAGCGCCGTCACCAGCACGAGCAGGCCCGCGACCTCCGGCGGCGCGAGCAACCGCTCGACTCCCTCGTACACGAACCACACCGCGAGCAGCAGCAAGGTGATCCCGTTGGCCTGCGCCGAGAGGATCTCCGCACGGAGCAGCCCGTAGGTGTAGCCGCCACGGGCGGGACGGGCGGCGAGCCGGATCGCGACCAGCGCGAGCACGAGCGAGGCGGCGTCGGTCAGCATGTGCGCCGAGTCCGAGATCAGCGCCAGCGAGCCGGCGAGCAGGCCGACGACGAACTCGCCGACCATGAACGTCAGGATCAGACCCAGTGCCGCGCCCAGCCAGCGCCGGTCGGTACCGACGCCCACGCCGTGCCCGTGCCCGTGCGCTCCCACCCGCGCACCGTAGGACCGCGCCGCCCGGCCGGGCAACGAGCGGCGCCGATCAGCCCGTGGCCCGCGGGAAGTGCGCGGCGAGCTCGGACCGCGACCGCACCCCGAGCTTCGCGTAGGTCCGGGTCAGGTGGAACTGCACGGTCTTGACCGACAGCAGCATCTCGGCGGCGACCTCCTTGTTGGTCATGCCGCCCGCGACCAGCCCCGCGACCGTCCGCTCCTGCTCGGTGAGGGCGTCGAGGTCCTTGTCGTGCAGCCGGGACCCGGGCCGGCCGGTCTTGAGCTCCCGGTCGCACCGCTCCACGTAGACCCGCGCGCCCAGCGCCGCGAACCGCTGCCGGGCGGCGGCGAGGAGGGCGCTCGCGTCCCGCCGCCGGCCGGCCCGCCGCAGGGTCAGGCCGTGGGCGAAGTCGACGCGCGCCTTCTCGTAGGGCAGTGGCAGGCCCTCGAGCCGGGCCCGGGCGGCGACGAACTCCGCCTCGGCCGCGGCCGTGTCGCCGCGCGCGCCGAGCAGCCGGCCCCGGACGTACCCGAGCCGGGCCGCGGCGGACCGGTGTCCCCGCCGCCGGACGATCTCCTCGAGCGGCCGCAGGAACCGGTCGGCCTCGCCGAGCCGGTCGGTCACGACCAGGGCGTTGGCGTAGAGGTCGTGCCAGGCCCAGAAGCCCGGTTCGTCGAGCCCGCCGCGCGGGGTGCGGGTGGCCAGCGGCGCGAGGTGCCGGACGACGGCGTCGTAGTCCGAGGCCGCCTCGGCCACGTGCGCGCGGGCCAGCAGGGCCGGCACGGTCATCACGACGTAGTCGTGCTCGGTGGCCGTGCCGAGCTCGACGTGCCGGGCGGCCTCCTCGGGCTCGCCGCGCAGCGCGTGGACCTGCGCGCCGGTCCAGTGCACCAGCGGCCGGAGGAGCTCCAGGTCCGTGGCCCCGAGCAGCAGCCGCGCCTGGTCGACGTTCTGCAGCGCGCCGGACCAGTCGCCGAGCGCGAAGCGGGTGCGGGCCAGCCAGCACAGCGCCCACAGCAGGATCCGGTTGGAGCCGCCCTGCCGGACGCCGGAGACCGCGTACTCCAGCTCCCGCCGGGCGGCCTCGGGCTCGTCCTGGGCCAGCAGCAGCCAGCCCAGCCCCATCCGGGCCCGCTGGTGCTGCGGCCCGGACGGGCTCTCCCGCGTCGCGGCCCGGTAGGCGGTGAACGCCTCCTCGATCTCGCCGCGGGCGGCGTGCCCGAGCCCCACGATCGCGCGCGTCTCCACCGCCGCCGGGGCACCGGGCTCGGCGTGCTCGATCGCGCGCCCGGCCCACCGGACCAGCTGCTCGCCGTCCCAGTCGGCGAGGGCGTGCAGCACGTGCCGCTGGCAGACCTGCGCCGCGGTGTCGCGGTCGGCACCGCGGCCGCGCCAGGCACTGTCGAGATAGGAGGTCGCCTCGGCCCGCCGGCCCCGCTGGATGGCGACGTAGGCGAGGACGGCGTCCCGGCGGGGACCGGGCGGGAGCGCCTCGACGTCGGGCAACGCGTCGACGGCCTGCCCGAGCAGCCCGGCCCCGGCGAGCGCGTCGACGGCCTGGAGCAGCCGGTCCTCCCGGTCGGCGCGGCGCGGGCTGATCCGGCTGGCGTCGATCAGCGCCCCGGCGACGACCGCCCAGGCGCCCTGGTCCGCCTTGCGCCGGGCCAGGTCGAGCAGCTCGCCGGCCAGCGCGGCGTCGGGCAGCGGGGTGGCCTCGACCCGGTGCCGGAGCCGCTCGGTCTCGTCGCGGACGACGGCGGCGGCGCGCCGGTGCAGGTCGTGCCGGCGGCCGGGGGCGAGCGTGGCGTGCACGGCCCCGCGCACGAACCGCCCGGGGAAGGTCAGCGTGTCCAGCCCGTGCCCGGCGGCGGGGGAGAGGAGCCCGGCGGCGAAGGCCTCGTCGAGTGCGGCGATGGGGTCCGCGACGCCGCCCAGCTCGGCGGCCTCGGCCAGGATCGGGCTGTTGCCGAGGACGGCGGCGGCCTCGACCAGTGCGCGGGCCGGTGGGGAGACGGCGTCGAGGGCGGTCTCGACCCGCTGCCGGACCGAGGTGGGCGCGGGCAGCCGCGTCTGCCAGTCCGACCAGCGCGCCGGCGGGCTGTCCCGCAGGATCTCCAGCAGGTAGCGGGGGACGCCGCCGGTGTGCTCGCGCAGCCGGCGCGCCACCGGGATCGGCAGGTCGATGCCGGCGGCCCGGGCGGCCAGCAGCCGGGTCTGCTCGGGCGTCAGCGGCGCGACCGGGATCCGGTGCGCGGGCAGCCGGTCGAGGACGTCCCGGGTGTCGGGATGGGCCCGGGCGTCCGGCCCGGTGCGGGCCGCGAGCACGACCAGCAACCGCGCGTCGCGCACCCGGACCACGGCCGAGGCGACGGCCTGCAGCGAGGCCGGGTCGGCGGCGTGCGCGTCGTCGACGACGACGGCGAGGGGCTCCTCGGCGGACCGCGCCCGCCAGCAGGCGGCGAGCGCCTCGCCCCAGGCGCCCGGATCGACGGGCCCCTCGCACCGCCGCGCGTCCAGCCGCCGGACCAGCGCGCCCGGCCGGCCCGCCTCCCACGCCAGGCCCTCGGCCTGCACGGCCGCGAGGGCGGGCCGGCGGGCGAGGAACCGCCGGAGCAGCGTGGTCTTGCCGACCCCGGGCACGCCCTCCAGGACCACGACGGCCGGGGTGCCCGCGGCGGCGCCGGCGAGCGCCGCGTCGAGCTGGGCGGCCTCCGCCTCCTGCCCGACGACGTGGGTGGGCTCCCCGCCGGCGCCGTCGGCACCCGCGACGCCGCCGTCGAGCCTGCTCATGCCGTCACCGTAGAGAAGACGGGCCGGGCGGGGAGGTGCGCTCCCCGCCCGTCGCCCTCACCCCAGGTCCCCGCCGGCGACCGGCAGCACCGACCCGGTGATGTACGACGCCTCGTCCGACGCGAGGAACAGGATCGCCGCGGCCTGCTCGTCGAGCGTGCCGTAGCGGCCCAGGAACGACGAGGAGAGCGTCTGGTCGATGTGCGCCTGGAACCAGGCCTTCTCCTGGTCCGTCCGGGCCTGCGGGGTGCCCCGCGAGATCCGGCGCGGCGGAGCCTCCGTACCGCCCGGCGCGGTCGCGACGACCCGCACGCCCCGGTCCGCGTACTCGAACGCCAGCGACGCGGTGAGCGCGTTGATGCCGCCCTTGGCCGCGGAGTAGGGAATCCGGTGGATGCCCCGGGTGGCCGCGGACGAGACGTTGACGATCACCCCGCCGCCGCGTTCCACCATGGACGGCAGGACAGCCCGGCAGCAGTACAGCGTCGGCATCAGCGACCGGCGGATCTCCGCGGCGATCTCGGCCTCGGTGAACTCGGTGAACGGCTTGAAGTTGATCGCACCGCCGACGTTGTTCACCAGCACGTCGACCTGGCCCTGCCAGCTCGCCGCCTCGCGCAGCGCGGCCTCGGCGGAGGCGTAGTCCTCCAGGTCGGCCTCGAGCGCCAGGGCCTTCGCGCCGTCGGCGAGCAGGCCGTCGGCGACCTCGTGGACCAGCGGGGACCGGTCGAGCAGCACGAGCTGCCCGCCCTCGGCGGCGGCGCGTTCGGCGACCGCCCGGCCGATGCCCTGCGCGGCCCCGGTCACCACCACGACCTTGCGGTCGAAGCGGCCCGGCGTGACGAAGCGCGGGCGGCGGGCGGCGGCGTTGTCGGCCATGGCCCGCCGCGTCGTCTCCTTGGACCGGTCCGCGTGCTCGCCGATCAGCCGGCGGGCGCGCTCGCGGTCCCCGGCCGCGATCGCCTCGACGATGTCCAGGTGGTCCTGGGTGCAGCGCGGGTGGCACCAGGTGGCGGTGCGCAGCGACTGCTCCATGTGCCCCTTCACCCCGAGCGCGGTGTAGGCCTGGGAGAGGTGCTCGTTGCCGGTGAGCGTGAACAGGTAGTCGTGGAAGGCGGCGTTGGCCTCGGTGTAGCCGGCCGCGTCGACGAACCGGTCGCCCTCGACGTAGGGCAGCGTCGCCTCGGCGAGCACCCGGTACCCGGTGACCTGCTGCGAGGTCAGCCGCCCGACGACGAGCTCGAGCGCGCCGAGCTCCAGGGCGCGGCGGGCGTCGAAGATCGCGTCGGACTCGTGGACGGACGGGTGCTCCTCGCCGATCTCGTACCCGTCCTCGCCGACTGCGGCGGGCGGGAGGGACGCGGGCGCCGGCGCGGGCCCGTGCAGCGGCGCGAGGTCGGCGGCCGGGAAGATCTCCTGACCGGCCGTCCCCCGGTCGCCGGCGACGAGCAGGGAGTCGTCCGGGTCGAGCGGGCGCTGCTCGCCGTCGAGCAGGTCGACCGCGAACAGCTCCTGTCCGCAGACCTTGCGGCCGTGGTCGGCCGAGACCTCGGGACGGGAGCTCAGGGTCTCCGGCTCGCCGAAGCGCGGCAGCTCCTGACCGACGACTGCGCGCCCCTCACCGCCGAGGACCAGCAACCCGTCGCCGTCCTCGACCGGCGCGACGACCGCGACGGCGGCGCTCTTCGGCGCCTCCTCGGTGATCTCGTCCACCTCGGTGTCCTCGGCGGGGTGCTCCTCCCCGGCCTCCGCGGCGACCGGCTCGGCGGCCTTCGCGGCCCCGGCCGCTCCGGCGAGGGCGAACTTCTCGTAGTAGAACCCGGCGGGCCGGATGCCCTGGTCGGCGAAGTGCCCCCGCACCGCGTCGACCATCGCCGGCGGCCCGCACAGGTAGACGGCGGTGGCGCCGTCGTGCAGGTGCCCGGGCTCGATCAGCGAGGTGACGTAGCCCTGGTTCTTCGCCGCGGTGTCCTTGTCCGCGACGCAGTAGTCCCAGGTCAGGTTGTCGACCGACGCGGCGAGGCGGGCGAGGGTGTCCAGCTCGACGACGTCGGCGTCGGTCGTCGCGCCGTACAGCAGGTGCACCGGCCGGGAGCTGCGCAGCGCCTCGAGTGTGCGCAGGATCGACAGGATCGGCGCGAGCCCGGTCCCGCCCGCGAGCAGCAGCAGCGGCTCCGCGGAGTCCCTGCCGGGCGCCGAGTCGCGCAGGAAGAAGCTGCCGTGCGGGCCGGTGAAGGAGATGTCGTCGCCGACCTGCGCCCGGTCGGTGAGCCAGGTCGACATGACCCCGCCCGGCGTGAGCTTGACCAGGAAGGTCAGCGCCTCGTCGTCGGGTGCGTTGCTGAAGGAGTAGGAGCGGGACTCGTCCGTGCCCGGCACCGCGATGTTGACGTACTGGCCGGGCAGGAAGGCGAGCTTCTCCCGATCGGTGATCTCGATCGTCAGGGCGACCGTGGTCGGCGAGAGCCGCTCCAGCCCGGTGACCGTGCCCCGGTGGGTGGCGGCGCTGGTCCTGGCCACCGCCGACGTCGAGGCGATCTGCAGGACCAGCTCCGACCGGGGCCTCATCTGGCAGGTCAGGACGTAGCCCTGCTCCTCCTCGTCGGGCGACAGGGCGTCCGGGAGGTGGCTGCCGCCGTCGAACTCGCCGGACTCGCAGAAGGCCTTGCAGGTGCCGCAGACGCCGTCGCGGCAGTCCATCGGGATGTTGATCCGGGACCGGTAGGAGGCGTCGGCGACGGTCTGGTCCTCGGCGCAGGTGATGAACCGGGTGACGCCGTCCTCGAAGGCCAGGGCGACCCGGTGCGTGCTCGCGGCGGCACTCATGGTGCCCCTCCTCAGAAGTGGTAGACGTCGACCACGTGGTGGATGTAGTCGTTCTTGAGCACCACGGTCTTGCGGCGGATCAGCGGGGACTCGCCGGAGAAGTCGATCGTGTAGAACGACGTGCCGTAGTACGGGTCGACGGTCTTGTACCGGAAGTACATGGTGTGCCAGTTGAAGCGCACGTCCACCAGGTCGCCGCGGCGCTCGATGACCTCGACGTTGCTGATGTTGTGACTGGTCCGCGGCTCGGGCAGCGAGGTGGCGCTGGAGCGCTCGGTGCGGATCCGGAAGACCCGGTCCTCGAGCCCGCCCTTGTTGTCGTAGTAGACCAGCGAGATGTCGCGCTGCGGGTCCTCGGTGAGCCTGTCGTCGTCGCCCCAGGAGGGCATCCAGTAGACGACGTCGTCGGCGTAGCACTCGAGCCACTTCTCGAACTCGCGGTCGTCGAGGTAGCGGGCCTCGCGGTAGAGGAACTGCTCGATCATGTTCTGGGTGATCAGCCGGGGCGCCGTGCCGATCTCCGGGGTGGTCATGCCTGCTCCTCCTCCTTCGCGAGGGCGGCGAGCATGGTCTGCCGCCAGTAGCCGTGCTGGACGGGGTAGAGGCCCTCGTCCTCGTTGCGCATGCCCGCGGAGATCACCCCGTCCATGCCGAGGGAGGTGGCGACCTCGTCCGGGCCGGAGAGCCAGTGCTCCGCGCCGCGGCTCATGTCGTTCCACGGGGCGGCGGTGGCGCGGAAGGTGAGCTGGCAGGAGCGGAACTCCTCCAGGTCGTCGGGGGTGGCCATGCCCGAGGCGTTGAAGAAGTCCTCGTACTGGCGGATCCGGTGGGCGCGGGCCTCGGCGCTCTCGCCCTTCGGGGCGATGCAGTAGATGGTGACCTCGGTCTTGTCCGGCGCGAGGGGCCGGAAGTGCCGGATCTGGGTGGAGAACTGGTCCATCAGGTAGACGTTCGGGTAGAGGCAGAGGTTGCGGCTGCCCTTGACCATGAACTCGCCCTTGGCCGCGCCGAACTGCTCCTTGAGCTCGTCCATGCGGTTCCACAGGGGCCGGTCCTGCGGGTTCGCCGCCCAGGTCCACAGGCACAGGTGGCCGTTCGGGTAGGACCAGTAGCCGCCGCCGGACTTGCCCCAGCCGCCGGCGTCGAGCGCCTTGGTGGAGTTCGTCGACTCGCCGGTGCCGCGCCGCGAGGTGGTGGCGGCGTAGTTCCAGTGCGTGGCCGAGACGTGGTAGCCGTCGGCGCCGTTCTCCGCCTGGACCTTCCAGTTGCCGTCGTAGGTGTAGGTGGAGCTGCCGCGCAGCACCTCCAGGCCCTCCGGCGACTGGTCGACGAGCATGTCGATGACCTTGACGGTGTCGCCGAGGTGCTCGGAGAGCGGCACGACGTCGGGGTTGAGGCTGCCGAACAGGAAGCCGCGGTAGGAGTCGAAACGGGCGACCTCGACCAGGTCGTGCGAGCCGTCGACGTCGAAGGTGGGCGGGTAGCCGGCGCCCTCCGGGTCCTTGACCTTGAGGAGCTTGCCGTCGTTGCGGAAGGTCCAGCCGTGGAACGGGCAGGTCAGGGTCATCCGGTTGTCGGTCTTGCGTCGGCAGAGCATGGCGCCGCGGTGCGCGCAGGCGTTGATCAGGCAGTGCAGCTCGCCGTCCTTGCCGCGGGTGATCACCACGGGCTGGCGGCCGATGAAGGTGGTGAAGTAGTCCCCGGGGTTCGGGATCTGGCTCTCGTGCGCCAGGTAGATCCAGTTGCCCTCGAAGATGTGCCGCATCTCCAGCTCGAAGATCTCCTCGTCGGTGAAGATGCGGCGGTTGGCGCGGTAGACGCCGGCGGCGGGGTCCTCGACGACGGCGGTGTCGACGACGGCGCGCACCCGGGAGTGGGACACGTCGGCGGTGGCGGTCATGGGGCAGGGCCTCCCGGTCGAGTCGGCGGTGAGTCGAGCTGGTCAGTCGGGCGACTGCCGTCCGACCATCCCGGCCGACCGGACGGCTTCGCGTCAGCACTCTGCCTAGTTCTGACCCAGCACTTTCTCAGATGTCAGATGTCTCAATGAAGCTGTACTAGGTCTTTGTGTGTGCAGGGTCGGAGGTCCTACCGTGGAGACCCGGCACCGGAGAGAGTCCGGTCGATCACCCGACGGAGGGAGAGCAGCATGGAGATCCGCCAGCTGCGCTACTTCGTCACCGTCGCGGAGACCCGGCACTTCGGCCAGGCCGCCGAGCGCCTGCACATGGCCCAGTCGCCGCTCTCGCAGGCGATCCGCCAGCTCGAGGCGCAGGTCGGCGCCACGCTGTTCAACCGCACCACCCGCCGCGTCGACCTCACCCCCGCCGGCGAGGCCTTCCTGCGCGACGCCGTGCGCATCCTCGACTCGGTCGAGGCGGCCCGGGAGCGCGTGCAGCGCATCGGCGACGGGCACAGCGGCCTGCTCCGGGTGGGCTGCACCGGCCTCGCGGCCTACAAGCAGCTGCCGCAGCTCGCCCGGATCGCCGCCCGCGAACTGCCCGGACTGATCCTGCGGTACGTCCCCGACCTGCTCACGCCGGCGCAGGAGGAGGCGCTCGCGGAGGACCGCATCGACCTGGCGGTCCTGCGCCCGCCGCTGCGCCGCGCGGGGCTGACCTCCCGACCCGTCGCCCGCGAGCGGCTGACGCTCGCCGTGCCGGCCGGGCACCGGTTGGCCGGCGACGAGCCCGTCGGCCTGTACGAGCTGCGCGACGAGGACTTCGTCGTCTACGGCGCCCGGGACTCGGTCGTCGACGCGGCCGTCACCCAGGCCTGCCTCGGCGCGGGGTTCCTGCCGCGCCGCGCCCACGAGGTCGCCGAGACCTCCGTCATGCTCACCCTGGTCGCCGCCGGGCTCGGCGTCGCGCTCCTGCCCGAGTCCGCGCTCGCCCTGCGCGTCGACGGCGTGCGGTACGTCCCGCTCGCCGACGGGGCCCACGGATCCGCCCACGGAACGGTCGGTGCCCACGGAGCCGACGGCGCTCCCGGGGCACCGCACGTCGACCTCGCGCTCGCCTGGCGGGCCGACGAGGTGAACCCCGCCCTCGCGCGGCTGGTGGAGGTGCTGGAGGCCAACGGCTTCGTGCCGCCGGAGCCCCCTGCCGCCCCGTTCGCCGGCCGCGTGCCCGCACACCCCGGAGAGGCCCGATGAAGATCGCGCACGTCGAGGCGATCCCCTTCGCGATCCCGTACCGCAAACCGCTGCGTTTCGCCTCCGGCGAGGTGCACGCCGCCGAGCACGTGCTGGTGCGGGTGCACACCGACGACGGGGTCGTCGGGGTGGCCGAGGCGCCGCCGCGCCCGTTCACCTACGGCGAGACCCAGCAGTCGATCGTCGCGGTGATCGACCGGATCTTCGCCCCCGAGGTCGTGGGTCTCTCGCTGCTCGAGCGCGAGGTCATGCACGCGCGGCTGGAGCGCACCGTCGGCAACCCGGCGGCCAAGGCCGCGCTGGACATGGCCTGCTGGGACGCGCTCGGCCGGACCCTGGACCTGCCGGTCACCCAGATGCTGGGCGGGTACACCGACCGGATGCGCGTGTCGCACATGGTCGGGTTCGCCTCCGACGAGGCGATGGTCGCCGACGCCGAGCGCGTGCGCGACACCTACGGCATCACCGTGTTCAAGGTGAAGGTGGGCCGCCGTCCCGTCTCCCTCGACGTCGGGGCGTGCCGGGCGCTGCGCGCCGCGCTGGGCCCGGAGGTGGAGCTCTACGTCGACGGCAACCGGGGCTGGACGCCGTCGGAGGCGGCCCGCGCGCTGCACGCCATGGAGGACCTGGACCTCACGCTGTCGGAGGAGCTCTGCCCGGCCGACGACGTGCTGGGCCGGCGCTGGTTGACGGCCCGGACCTCGATCCCGACGGTGGCCGACGAGAGCGCCACCACCCCGGGCGAGGTCACCCGCGAGCTGCTCGGCGGCTCCGCGACGATGATCAGCATCAAGACCGCCCGGACCGGGTTCCACACCTCGGCACGCATCCTCCACCAGTGCGAGGGGATGGGCGTCGAGGTCGTGATGGGCAACCAGGTCGACGGCCAGGTCGGCACCGCGTGCACCGTCGCCTTCGGTGCCGCGCACCGGCACAGCTCCCGCCGGGCCGGGGAGCTGTCGAACTTCCTGGACATGAGCGACGACCTGCTCACCGAGCCGCTGGAGATCAGCGGCGGGGAGCTGGCCGTGCGCCCCGGACCGGGACTGGGGATCGAGATCGACCCCGACAAGCTCGCGCACTACCGCACCGACCGGTCCTGAAGATCGCCTCTTCTCCGACCGCACCACTTCCGAACCGCACCGACGCGTCAGGAGACACCACCATGACATCCACCGAGATCAACCCCACGGAGCACAACCCCACGGCTGCCGGGTCGGGGCGCAACGCCACCGCCGCGTTCGCGGCCAAGGAGCGCGCCTCCGGGCCGGTCGACCACGCGCGCGTCTCGGCGATCGCCACCGACGCCATCGCCGCCCTGCACGAGGTGGTCCGCCGCCACCAGGTCACCTACGCCGAGTACGACGCGCTGAAGGCGTGGCTGATCAGTGTGGGCGAGACCGGGGAGTGGCCGCTGTTCCTCGACGTGTGGGTCGAGCACGTCGTCGAGGAGGTCGCCAACGCCGACCGCAAGGGCGCCGTCGGCACCATCGAGGGCCCGTACTACATCCCGGGCGCGCCGGAGTTCGCCTCCGAGGCCACGCTGCCGATGCGCGAGGACGAGAAGGGCACCCCGCTGCTGTTCCAGGGCACGGTGACCGACCTGGACGGGAAGCCGGTCGACGGCGCGCTGGTGGAGCTGTGGCACGCCGACGACGACGGCTACTACTCGCAGTTCGCCCCGGGTATCCCGGAGTGGAACCTGCGCGGGCAGATCCGCGTCGGGGCCGACGGGCACTTCGCGTTCCACACCATCCAGCCCGCCCCATACCAGATCCCGACCGACGGCTCCTGCGGCAAGCTGATCGCCGCGGCCGGCTGGCACCCGTGGCGCCCGGCGCACCTGCACCTGAAGGTGTCGGCCCCGGGCAAGCAGCTGGTCACCACCCAGCTGTACTTCGACGGTGGCGAGTGGGTCGACAACGACGTGGCCCAGGCCGTGAAGCCGGAGCTGATCCTGCGTCCGACCCCGGCCGCGTCGGGTGAGGGCAACGAGGTCACCTACGACTTCGCCCTGGACCCCGCGTGAGCGAGCCCGCGAGCGACCCCTCGGCTCGGAGCCAGCTCTTCGCCGTCCGCATGGACGTCGCGCTGCCGCCGGACATGGACCCGGCGGCCCGCGCCGACCTCCTCGCCCGGGAGAAGGCCTACTCGCAGGAGTGGCAGCGCTCCGGGCACTGGCGCAACATCTGGCGGTGCGTGGGGGAGTACGCCAACCTCTCGATCTTCGAGGTCGAGAGCAACGAGCAGCTCCACCAGATCCTCTGGGGCCTGCCGCTCTTCCCCTACATGACGATGACGGTCACGCCGCTCGCCGGCCACCCGTCGGACGTCAACCTCGGCTGACCGGGCCGACCCTCCCGGTCGATCCCTCCGGCCGACCTCCCGGCCGATGCGCCGGCGGGGCCGCCGCGCGGCGGCCCCGCCGGGGAGCACGACCGTACGACCCGCACGGAGGCACCGTGGCCACGCCCGACGTCCGACACCCGTCCACCGAGCCGTCGACGGGGGCGACCCCGCCCGCGCCGCCCCGCTTCGAGCGGCCCCCGGGGCCGCCGACCACCCCGCGGCGGTTCCTCCGCGACCTCGGCCCGCAGTACGTCGCGAACGGGCTCATCGGGCTGGTCTTCGCCGCGACCGGGCCGGTCGCCGTCATCCTCGCGGTGGGCGTGCAGGGCGGGCTCTCCGAGCGCGAGCTGGCGTCGTGGCTGTTCGGGGTGTTCTTCCTCAACGGGATCCTCACCGCCCTCGCGTGCTGGCTGTACCGCCAGCCGCTCGCGTTCTTCTGGACGATCCCGGGCACCGTGCTCGTCGGCCCCGCGCTCGGGCACCTGACCTTCCCGCAGGTCGTCGGGGCGTACTTCGCGACCGGGCTGGTGATGCTGCTGCTCGGGCTGTCCGGATGGGTGCGGCGGGCGATGGCGGCCCTGCCGATGCCGATCGTGATGGGGATGGTCGCGGGCGTCTTCCTGAGCTTCGGCACCGGGCTGGTGAGGTCCGTGGCGGGCGACGTGCTGGTCGCGGCACCCATGGTCGCGGCGTTCCTGCTTCTCAGCGCGTGGGGTGCCGCCGGGCGGAAGGTGCCGCCGATCCTCGGGGCACTCGTCGTCGGGGTGGTCGCGGTCGCGGTGTCCGGCCGCTTCCGGCCCGCCGGGGACGCCTCGGGCTGGCTGGCCGCCCCGGTCCTCGTCGCCCCGCAGTGGTCGTGGCAGGCGATGCTCGAGCTGGTGCTGCCGCTGGCCGTCACCGTGCTGGTGGTGCAGAACGGCCAGGGCGTCGCCGTGCTGCGCACCGCCGGGCACGAGCCGCCGGTGAACGTCGCGACGATCGCCTGCGGCGCCTGGTCGCTGCTCACCGCGGGCGTCGGCGCCGTGTCGACCTGCCTCACCGGGCCCACCAACGCGCTGCTCGCCGCTTCGGGCGAGCGGCACCGGCACTACGTCGCCGGGATCTCCTGCGGCCTGCTCGCGATGGTCTTCGGCCTGTTCGCGCCGCTGTTCACCCGGCTGATGCTGGCCGCGCCGCCGGCCTTCGTGGCCACCCTCGGCGGCCTCGCGATGCTGCGGGTGCTGCAGGCCTCGTTCACGACCGCCTTCGGGTCGCGCTGCACCTTCGGGGCGTT
Source organism: Pseudonocardia lutea (assembly GCF_042658055.1). Classification (NCBI taxonomy): domain Bacteria; kingdom Bacillati; phylum Actinomycetota; class Actinomycetes; order Pseudonocardiales; family Pseudonocardiaceae; genus Pseudonocardia; species Pseudonocardia lutea. Next base: position 58,969 of record NZ_JBHSQK010000052.1, on the reverse strand, counting down.
GGTGACCTTCGTCGTGACGGTCTCGGACGTCACCGTGCTGAACATCGGGGGCGCCTTCTGGGGCCTGGTCGCCGGGTTCGGGGTCTCCTGGCTGCTCGAACGCCGCGACCTCCGGGACCTGCGCGAGGCCCGCGCCTGACCCCTACCGGCCCCGCGGGCCGGGCCGCCCCGACCACGACGAGCAGGCCGGGGTCCCGGTCGGCCGCGGCGCGTTCCGTCGCCCACGAGGCGGCCAGCCCGGCGGCCGCGAGGACGAGCAGGGCGAGCGCGGGGAGGAGCCGGCGGAACCGGCCCCCGGTCACCGGGACCCTCCGGCGCGCGCGGCCCGCTCCCGCCCGTCGGCCCGCACGACCGCGACCATGTCCTCGGCCCCGAGGCCGAGATCGGCGGCGGTCGCGAAGAGCTGCAGGCAGGCGTCCATCAGCGGGGCCGCGGCACCCGCCTCCCGGGCCGAGTCCCGGATGAGGCCGCAGTTCTTGAGGACGTCGTCGATCGCGGCCTGGGCGGAGAAGTCGCCGGTCAGCAGCTTGCCGATCTTGACCCGCGACACGGCCGACGCCATCGGGCCCGCATCGAGCACCTCGGCGAACAGGTGCGGATCCAGGCCGTGCGCGGCGGCCAGCCGCCAGGCCTCCGCGAGCCCGGAGACCAGCGTGATCAGCACGGTGTTCACGGCGAACTTCATCCACAGCGCGGAGGGGACCGGCCCGCACCCCACCGTGCGCGCGCAGAGCGGCGCCAGCAGCGGCCGGACCCGGGCGACGTCGGCGGGGTCGCCGGCCAGCATCGCGACGAGCGTCCCCTCCTCGGCCGGTGTCCGGGAGCCGGACACGGGCGCCTCGACGTAGCGGCCACCGGCGGCCCGGAGATCGGCCTCCAGCGCGGCGGACCAGGCCGCGGACACCGTTCCGGTGTGGACGATCGTGCGTCCGGCGACGAGGCGGGCGAACGCGGGCGTGCCCCGGCCCAGCACCGCGTCCACGGCGGCCTCGTCGGCCAGCATCACCACGACGACCTCGGCCGCGGCGAGGACCTCGGCCGGGGTCGTGGCCGGGCGCGCGCCCGCGGCCACCACCGGCGCCGCGCGGGCCGGCGTCCGGTTCCAGACGACGAGGTCGTGCCCCGCGCGCGCGAGCCGCACCGCCATCGGCAGGCCCATGAGGCCGAGGCCGAGGAACCCGAGCGGAGCGGTCACGCCGACCCCCGCGGGTGCAGGACGTACTCCACGCCGTCGGCGAACAGGTGGCGCGTCACGGGCGCCTGCCGCGCGGCCGCGCGGACGAGCCCGTGAGCCGCGAGGTTGCCGTGCCCCACCACGGCGTGCAGGGTCCAGGCCCGGTAGCGGGGCGCGGCCAGCACGGCGGCGAGCAGCGCCGCACCGACCCCCCGCCCCTGGTGCCCGTCCGCGACGAGCGCGCACAGCTCGGCCCGCCGCGCGCCGTCGGGATGCACCCCGAACAGGCCCACCGGCGCCGGCCCGGACACCGGCCCGGACACCGGCGCCGACACGGACGCGACGAGGGTGACGCCCTCGTCGAACGTGCGCGCCAACCGGGCCAGCACCTCGGCCCGTGGGGGCGCGACGGCCCCGAGGAACCGCGCCGCGAGGGCCTGCGGGCCGCAGAGATCGACGACCGCGACGATCTCGGCCCAGCTCGCCGCGGTGATCCGGAGGCCGGCCTGCGGGGGTCGCACGTCGACGGTGGTCACGGGAGCCACGTGGGGTCGAGCAGGCGGGCGAGCAGCTCGCCGACCCGGGCGCAGTGTCGGCGCAGCGCGATCATCCCGGCCCCCGCGCGGTGCGGGGGCCGGGGGACCGGGCGGTCGCCGGGTAGCAGGACCGGCATGGCGGGAACTCCCTTCGGGCGGGGCCGACCCGCTCATGTCAGGACCGGCACCCCGCGGCGGGCAACGCCGTACGGTCGCCGCGTCAGCCGGGCGTCAGGCACCCGCGGATCCCGCTGACGTGGCGCTGACGTCGGGCGACCCGGCCCCTTGCCCCGGGCGGCGTCCCCGCCCTACCTCTGGCTCATGGACGGGACGGCGCGGGAGCAGGTGACCGGGACGGTGCCCCCGGGCCGGGCCGGAACCGGCCGACGCCCCCGCCCGGCTGTGGCACGCTGCGACGGTGCTGCGCGAGTCGGACGCGACGGGGGTTCGGGTACCGGCGGCGCTCCCGTGACCCCGCGGTTCCTCGTGCTCGGCCCGCCCGCGGTCCGGACCGTCGACGGGCGGGCGGTCACCCTGACCGGCCGCCGGGACCGGGCGATCCTGGCGGCCCTGCTCGCCCGGCGGAACCGCACGGTGCCGGTCGACGTGCTCGCCGAGGCCGGCTGGGGAGCCGACGACGGCTGGACGCCGAACGCCCTCCAGGCCCGGATCTCGCACCTGCGCCGGCTCGTCGGCGCGGACCGGATCGTCCGCGAGGGCCGGCACTACCTGCTGCGGACCGGCTCTGGCGAGGGCGACGACGACGTGCTCCGCGAGGCGCTCGACCGCGCCCGCGGCCAGCTCGCCGCGAACGCACCGAAGGAGGCCGTGGCCGCGCTGGAGGAGGGGCTGGCCCTCGTCCGCGGCGAGCCGTACGAGGGCGTGGCCGCCTGCGCCGCGGTCGCGCCCGCCGCGGCCCGGCTGCGGGAGCTGCTGGTCACGGCCCGGGAGGTGCACGCCCGCGCGGTCCTCGAGGCCGGTGACGCGGGCGGTGCCGTCGACCTCGCCGCGGCCCTGGTCGCCGAGGACCCGCTGCGCCAGCACGCCCAGGCCGTGCTGGTCGAGGCGCTCGACCGGGACGGCCGCCGGGCCGAGGCGCTGGCCGGCTACGAGCGGGCGCGCCGCGTGCTGGCCGGGTCCGCCGGGCTCGAACCCGCGCCGGAGCTGCGCGCCGTGCAGGCGCGGATCCTGGCCGACGAGCGGTCGTCGGCGCGGCCGGAGGCGGCCGGGCCGGGCGTCCTGCAGCCACCGGACATGATCCGCTGGCTCGCCCGGCACGGGCACCGGCAGGCCGCCGTCGACCTCGCCGTGCGGTGCGCCTGGGGCTGGTGGCTGGCCGGGGACCGCGGCCGGGGCCGCCGGTTGCTGCTCGACCTGCTCGACGACCGGCCCGGCTCGCTGACCGCGCGTCTCTGGGCGGCCGCGCTCGCCGCGCACGACCGGGACGAGCCCGCGGCGCTCGCCGAGGTCCGCACCCTGCTCGACGGGCACCTGGCCGGCGGGGAACGCATCGCGAGCTCCCACGACGGGCTGGCCCTGCTGGTCCTGGCCGACCGGCACGCGGAGCGCGGCGAGCCCGACCGGGCCACCGCCCTGCTCGCCGCCGCGCGGCCCGCGGTGGAGGCGGTCGACGACCCGTGGGGCACCGCGCTCGACGATCTCGTGCACGCACGGGTGCGCCTCGCCGCCGGCCGCGCCGACGAGGCGCAGTCCCGGGCGGCGGCCGCGCTGGCGGTGTTCGAGTCGCTGCCCGACGCGGCCGGGCGGATGCGCGCGCTGGAGGTGCTCGGCTACCTCGACGAGGTGGCCGGCGACCTGGGCCGGGCGGCCCGGCGCTACGGCGACGCGCTGCTGCTGGCCGTGCAGGGCGGCTGGCCGCACGCCCAGTGCCACCTCTCGGTGCGCCTCGGCAGCGTCGCCGACCTGCTCGGCGACCACGCCGGCGGCCGGCAGCGGCTGGCCGAGGCGACCGCGCTCGCCCGGCGGGTCGGGTCGCCGTCGCTGCTCGCGTGGGCGGTCAACACCGTGGCGCTGGCCGACGCACGGGCCGGCGACCACCCGGCGGCGGAGCGGGGGCACCGGCAGGCGCTGGGCTGGTACCGGTACGCCGGCTCGGTGGCCGGGGTCGCGATGACGGCCGCCGCGCTGGCCCGGGTCTCGGCGCCGGCCCGGGCGGAGGTCCTGCTCGACCAGGCGGAACGCGCGGCGGTGGCGACCCGGGACCCGCGGGCCGTCGCGTACGTCGTCGAGGGGCGGGCGCTGGTCGCGCGCACGGACGAGCGGGCCCGCCACTTCCTCGCGTTGGCCCGGCGGCTGCGCGCCGAGGCGGGCCGGCCGCGGGTGGTCGAAGAGCAGCCGGCCCTGGATCGTCTGGAGCAGCGCCTCGGCGTGGCAGGCGGGTGAGGGGGTCAGCCCGCGGCCGCGTTCGGCGGCCCCGCCGGCAGCGCGTCGAGCACCACCGCCCGCAGGTCACCACCGCTCGCGCGGAAGACCGCCCGCTGCCGCTCGGCCCCCGTGCCCCGGCGCAGCACGGCGTCGAGCAGGTCCGGGACGAGCCCGAGGTCGCCCGCGTCGTCGAGGGCCTCGCGGACGTGCGCGAGGAACCGGTCGAGCACCGTCCGCGCCGGGGCGGGCCGCCAGGTGAGCGGGTCGACGAGGTCCGCGGCGACGCCGGAGCGCGCCGCCCGCCAGGACGCGAGCCGGAGCACCTCGGTGCGGACGGGATCGGGGCCGATCCCCGCACGCCACTCGCGGACCGCGGTCTCGACCAGGGCCCGCGCGAGCGCCGCGACCAGCACGGCGTCGTCGGGCTCGCGGCAGACGTCCGCGACGCGGATCTCGACGGTCGGGTGGTGCGCCGACACGCGGGCGTCGAAGTAGAGCATGCCCGGGTCGAGCAGGGTGCCGGTGCCGAGCATGGTGTCGGTGAGGGCCCGGTACCCGGCCGCCGAGCCGAACGGCCCGTACGGGCCGGCCGAGGGCCAGCGCGGCCAGACCTGCGCCCGGTAGCCGGCGTAGCCGGTGTCGGTGCCGTCCCAGAAGGGCGAGTTGGTCGACAGCGCCAGCAGCGGGGCCAGCCAGGGGCGGATCCGGTCGAGCGCGGCGACGGCCTCCTCGTCGTCCGCGACGCCCACGTGCACGTGGCAGCCGCAGGTCAGCTGCTCGCGGCCGATCAGGCCGAACCGGTCGACCATCCGCCGGGCCCGCTCGTTGGGCGACGTCGTGGGTTCGACGTCGAGGGGATAGGTGGCCAGCGGCACCACGCCGACCCCGGTCGCCTCGGCCGCGGCCTGCGCGGCGGCACGTGTGCGGCGGATCTCGGCCGCGAGGTCGGTGAGGTCCCGGCAGACCTCGGTGCCGGTCTCGAGCTGCTCGCGCTGCAGCTCGGCACAGAGATCGGAGGTGTCCGCGGCCGAGCGCAGGATGCTGGTCGCGACCGCCCGTGCCCGCCCGGTCACCGGGTCGACGAGCAGGAACTCCTCCTCCACACCGACCGTCCGCGGCCCGCTCGCCCGCGTGGTCCTCGTCGCGGTGCGGGTCTCCGCCGGGTACGCCATCCGTCCGCCCTCCGTCGTCCCGGCGACGCAGGCACCGGACCGGCGTCGCCCCACTGCAACGGCTGGTCCCTCAACCGTTCTCGGGCGTACCCACCTCGGCTGCGCGGCAATCGGGAACCGCTGACAGCGGGCCGTCGGGGTGCCAGGCTCGTCGGTGTGGTCCGGATCCAGCTGCACGGCCGGTTCGTGGTGTTGGTCGAGGGGGGGTCGGTGGAGCACCTCCTCCCCGGGCGGCGGGGCCGGGCGCTGGTGGCGTACCTGGCCTGCCGCCGCGGTGCGGTCGACCGTTGCGAGCTGGCCGACGCGCTCCGCTCCTCCGGCACCGGGCTGACGGCGCTGCTGTCGAAGGTCCGCTCGGTCCTCGCGCCCGTGGAGATCGTCGGCCGGCAGAGCGTGCAGCTCGTGCTGCCGGAGGGCGGGCTGGTCGACGCGGCGGTCGCCGCGGAGGCCGCGCACCGGGCCGACGCCGCGGCCTCCCGCCGGGACTGGCCGGAGGCCTGGACGCACGCGTTGAGCACGCTGTTCGTGACCCAGCGCCCGTTCCTGCCGGACCTGGACGACCCGTGGGTGGGTGAGCACCGCGAGGAGGTCGGGCGGCTGCACCGGCGGGCGCTGACCTGCTACGCCGAGGCCTGCCTGGCCCTGGCCACGCCGACCGAGCTCGCGAGCGCCGAGCGCAGCGCCCGGGAGCTGGTCCGCGCCGCACCGCTCGACGAGAAGGGGCACCGGCTGCTGATGCGGGCCCTGGCCGCGCGCGGCGACCGGGCCGAGGCGCTGCGGGTCTACGAGCGGCTGCGCCGCATGCTGCTCGACGAGCTCGGGGTCGGCCCCGGCCCGGAGACGCGGGCGCTGCACGGGGAGATCCTGCGGTAGCAGGCCGTTGCGCCGTCCGGAGCAGTCGCGGCGGCAGGATTCCGGCAAGGTCGCGGTGATCCGGGCGCGGATACTCGTGTGACCCGCCGGGGGCAGGCCCCGGCCCTCGACGAGGAGGGATCGCCATGAAGCAGGTCAGTTGCGAGTGCGGCTACTCCACCCGGTCCGAGAGCGAGGAGCAGATCGTCAGCACGGTCCTGCAGCACGTGGCGATCGACCATCCCGACCTCGCGCCGTCCGTCACCCCGGACGTGGTGCGGGGCTGGATCGAGATCGTCCCCTGAGCCGCCGGGCGGGCCGCGGAGGGGGCGGCCCGCCGGTCACTCGCCCTTGACGTTCACCAGCTGGCGCAGCGTGTGGCGGACCTCGACGAGGTCCGCGGCGTCGGCCATCACGACGTCGATGTCCTTGTAGGCGGCCGGGATCTCGTCGAGGAACGCGGCGTCGCGGCGGTACTCGATCCCGGCCATCGCCTCGTCCATGTCCTCGAGCGTGAATCTCCGCCGGGCAGCTCGGCGGGCGTACGCGCGCCCGGCGCCGTGCGGGCTGCTCTCGAAGCTGTCGGGGTCGCCCTTGCCGACCACGACGTAGCTCGCCGTGCCCATCGAGCCGGGGATGAGACCGGGGCGGCCCGCGTCCGCGCGTATCGCACCCTTGCGGGAGAGCCAGACGTCGCGGCCGTGGTGGTGCTCGCGGGCGGTGAAGTTGTGATGGCAGTTGATCCGCTCCCGCTCCTCCACCTCCCCGCCGAGGAACCGGCCGAGGAGCTCGAGGAACCGGTCCATCATCTCCTCGCGGTTGGCCAGCGCGAAGTGCTGCGCCCACTCCAGGTCGCGGAGGTAGGCGTCGAACTCGCGCGTGCCCTCGCTGAGGTGGGCGAGGTCCCGGTCCGGCAGGTCGACGCCCTGTTCGCGGCAGCGCTCCTGCGCGATCCGGATGTGGTGGCTCGCGATCGCGTTGCCGATCCCGCGCGAGCCGGAGTGCAGGAAGAGCCAGAGCACGCCCTCCTCGTCCGCGGTGAGCTCGAGGAAGTGGTTGCCGCTGCCGAGGCTGCCCAGCTGGAGGTCCCAGCCGACCCGGGTGAGCCCTTCGTAGAAGGGCAGCCGGTCACCGGCCTCCTCGGCCAGCGCCGCGACCCGCGGGGCCGCGGTGTCGCTGATCCTCCGGTTGTAGCGGCCCGCGCCGAGCGGGATCCGCTTCTCCACCGACCGGCGCAGCTCGGCGAGCGGCCGGCCGGCCACGTCGTCGCGCGTGGACCGGGTGCGGACGGCGATCATGCCGCAGCCGATGTCCACGCCCACCGCGGCGGGCATGATCGCCTCGACGGTCGGGATCACCGAGCCGACGGTGGCGCCGGCGCCCAGGTGCGCGTCGGGCATCAGGGCCAGGTGCGGCTGCACGAACGGCATCGCCGCGGTCCGTTCGGCCTGCGCCCGTGTCCCGGGTTCGAGCAGCGAGGCCCAGCTGTAGAGCTTGTCGTTGATCTTCTGCACGGGCGTCCTCCCGCGGGCGTCCTCGCACGGGCCCGGCCATGGTCGTCGTCCGGTGGCGTTCCCCGTACGGTCCGGGATTCACACGAGCCCGGCACCGATCCCGCGCAGCAGCGCGCCCGCCTCGGCGAGGCACCGCGCCGGGTCGGGCTCCCGGTCGAGGAGGGCGTGCACCTCCCGGATCCCGGCGGCGGCGAGCTCCGCCCGTGACACCTCGCACCGCCCGCAGACGGCGACGACCGGCACCCCGGCCGCCCGGGCGGCGGCGGCGACGCCCGCGGGCGCCTTGCCGTGCAGGGTCTGCGCGTCGAGCGCCCCCTCCCCGGTGACGACGAGGGCGGCCCCGGCGAGGTGGTCGGCGAACCCGACGAGCTCCAGCACCACCTCGATCCCGGGCCGGCGGCGGGCACCGAGGACGGTGAGCGCGGCGAACCCGACGCCG